>WFUY01000093.1 GCA_015484715.1 Thermoflexales bacterium
CCTCCTCCGCCGGCTGGAGTGCGACCTGAGCCGCCTGGAAGAGGCGCTCGCCGTGCTCCGGCGAGAGGGGGGGCAGGTTATCATCGCCGGCCGCGTCTCAGCGTCAGTGTGGGCGGCGCTGGAACGAGAAACGCGCTGCTGGGTACGGGTCTTCGCCGAGGAACGGGGGATGCGGGCCAGCGGACGCCTGGCCCGGGGGGAGGTCCGTTCGCTGCTGGCGGAGCTCCTCAAGCTGGTGGGACCGGAGGCGTTCTTCCGACGGCTGGGGGAGATGGCCGAAGCGGTCTTCCTGGATGATCGGGTGTTGATGGCTGCCCACAGACGTTGGCCCTCGGCCCCCGACCGCTACTACTCGGACCTCTTCGAGGCGGAGAAGGTGAGGGATCCCTTCCTGCGTCGCTTCACCCAAGCAGCTCGCGAGGCCCCCCTGCCGGTGGTCCTGGGAGGCCACTCCCTCGTCGCCGGGGGGATGCTGGCCTTGCTGGAGGCGATGAAGACGAAAAACGGCCTCTCGGCGAGGCCGTGATGGGAGTCTGAGATCAGCACTGCCGCAAACCGACGGTGCCAGGGGCCTACCAGCCGGCGAGGAAGGGTTCCCACTCTTGGTTCTCCTCCAGGTAACGCCCGTAGAGGTAGAGGGCCGTGGGAGCCGGCTCGAAGGGCTGGCGGAGCAGGTGCATATGGGCTTCCTGAAGGGTGCGCCCCCCTTTGCGGCGGTTGCACTGGGGGCAGGCAGCCACCAGGTTCTCCCAACTATGGGTCCCTCCCCGGTGACGGGGGATCACGTGGTCGAGGGTCAGCCGACCCGTGCGGCGTCCGCAGTACTGGCAGGTGTAGTTGTCCCGACGGAAGACCTCCCGGCGGCTCAACTTCACCCGAGGGCGTGGGCGACGCACCATATAGGAGAGGCGAATGACCGAGGGGCGAGGGAAGGCCCGGGTCGGGGTGTGGATCAGTCCTCGCCCATCCAGCACGATCTCCGCCTTCCCGACGATCAGCAACCCCATCGCCCGTCGGATGGTGCAGACGCCCAGCGGCTCGTAATTGGCATTGAGCAGAAGCACAGGTTGGTGAGGTTCCATCGAGACCACCTGGAATGGCCACAGACTTCCCAGCAGGGGAACGCCAGGCCAGGTTTGAACCACTGAACACTGCCCGCCAAGAAGCAGTATAGCACAGGGCAGGCCGATCGTCAACCGGCGCGGAGCAGCCGCCAGAAGAGCCGCCGCCAGGGCTGTCCCCGCAGGTAGTCCAGGCTGTCGGCGAAGCGGCGGGGCTCGAACTTGAAATGGCGGGGGACGCTGACCAGGTCGGTGATGTTGTCCATCGCCAGGAGGTCAAGATCGGCCAATGTCATCAGAGGGCGGGCGAAGAACCTTCCCGTGATCTCCACCCAGCGCTGCATCAGCGGACGTCGCACGTGCAGGCGGATCCGCCGGGAACCGATCACCCGCATAATGGTGGTCAGGGCCTCCTCATAGGTCAGGTGCTGAGGCCCGCCCAGAGGGATCACCTGGCCCACCGTCGTGGGATCGCGCAGGGTGGCCTCGATGCAGCGGGCCAGGTCCTCCACGTGGATGGGCTGGAGACGGCTACGGCCATCTCCCAGCACCGGGAAGACGAAAGGGGTCACCTTGATGAGCGTCGCCAGGTGGGTGGTGAAGTCATCTCCCGGGCCGTAGACAATGGAAGGGCGCAGAATGGTGTAGGCCAACCCGCTAGAGCGGACGGCTTCGTCGGCCTGCCCCTTGCTCTGCAGGAAGGGATAGGCCGACGACCGGTCGGCCCCTAGGTAGCTGAGGTGGATGAAACGGCGGACGCCGGCTTCCTGGGCCGCCTCGATCACGTTCACCGTCCCCCGGTAGTTGATCGCTTCAAAGGTCTGATCCCCCCGCTCGACTTTAGTCCCCACCAGATGGATGACGGTATCCACGCCCAGCATGGCCACCCGGAGGGCCGGCGGGTCATCCACGGTTGCTGTGACGACCTCGACGGAGACGCCACCTGCCAACCGGCTGGCACCACGTCCTGGGCGCAGCATACAACGCACCGGCCAGCCCTCCAGGGCCAGCCGGCGCGTCAGGTGGCGCCCGATGAAGCCCGTTGCACCGGTGATGAGGATCAAGGCCTATCTCCCCTTTTTTGCGTGTTTGGGTGAGCGGCCGCCCGCCCTACGTCAGGGCAGCCAGCCGCTCTTCCAGTTGTTGCCGACGGGCCTGCAGATCGGCCAGCTTCTTCCGCTCCCGCTGGACCACCTCGGCCGGCGCTCGCTCGGCGAAGGGCCCCGCCAACAGCCGCTCACTGCGGGCGATTTGTCGAACGATCTGGTCCAATTCCTTGCTCAGGCGGCTCCGCTCCGCCTCCAGGTCCACCAGGCCGGCCAGGGGCAGGTAGCCGGTGACACCGCCGACCACCACCGTCGCCACCTGCCCATCGGGCTCGCCGGTCGAGGTGATCGTCAGGGCCTCCGGGTCCAGGCGGGCCAGGCGCACCAGCACCTCCCGATGAGCCTCCAGGAGGTCCGTCTTGGCATTGCCCACGAGCAGGGCCGGAATGCGCCGACCGGGCTCCACCCGATACTCGGCCCGCACGTTGCGGATGCCCCGAATCAGCTCCTTCAACAGGCCAAAATCGGCCTCGGCTTCCTCGTCGCGCTCCCCCGGCTCCGGCCAGCGGGCGATGATGAGGGCCGGTCCCCAGGCCGATGCCGTCCCCTGAAAGCCGGCGGGTAGCAGCGGCGTCGTCCCCACCAGGGAGGCGAGGGCCGGATAGCGGTCGCCGGCGGCCTCCTTGAGGTGCTGCCACGCCTCCTCGGTGACGAAGGGGATGTAGGGGTGCAGGAGGCGAAGGCTCTGGTCCAGGACGTGGACCAGCACGGAGCGCACCCGCTCCCGAGCCTCGGCATCGTCACCGTACAGGGCGATCTTGCTCACTTCGATGTACCAGTCGGCGAACTCGCCCCAGAAGAACTCGTGGACCTGGCGTCCCGCCTCGCCGAACTGGTAGGACTCGATGAGGTGGGTCGCCGTCGCGATCACGTTGTTGAGGCGGGAGAGGATCCACCGCTCGGAGAGCGTCAGATGGGAAACAGGCTCAGGAGCCCCCTCCCCTTCGTCCAGGTTGCTGACGACGAAGCGGGTGGCGTTCCAGATCTTGTTGGCGAAGTTGCGGTTGGCCTCCACCCGTTGCAAGGAGAGGTTCATGTCGTTGCCCGGCGTGGAGCCGGTGAGAAGGGTGAAGCGCAGGGCATCGGCCCCCATGGCCGGCAGCCCATCGGGGTACTGGGAACGGACGTACTCGGGCAGCTGCTCCGGCCCTGCCCCGTCCAGGAGCCAGAGGGGGTCCACCACGTTGCCCGTTGTCTTGGACATCTTACGCCCCCGGTCGTCCCGCACCAGGCCGTGCAAGTAGACGGTGTGGAAGGGCACATCGTTGGTGAAAAGCAAGCCGGTCATGATCATCCGCGCCACCCAGAAGAAGAGGATGTCGTACCCCGTCTCCATCACGTCGGTGGGGTAATAGCGGCGCAGGTCGGGCGTGTCGTCAGGCCAGCCCAGGGTGGAGAAGGGCCAAAGGGCGGAGCTGAACCAGGTGTCCAGCACGTCCGGGTCCTGCTCGATGCGGGGGCTGCCGCAGTGGGCGCAGCGGTCCGGGTCTTCCATCGTCACCGTCTGCCCCCCACAGTCGGCGCAGTACCAGACGGGGATGCGGTGGCCCCACCAGAGCTGACGGCTGATGCACCAGTCCCGGATGTTATCCAGCCAGTTGTAGTAGACCTTGGTGAACCGCTCCGGGATGATGCGGATGCGACCGCTGCGCACCGCTTCCAGCCCCAGCTCGGCCAGAGGCTTCATGCGGACGAACCACTGGGTGCTCACCATCGGCTCGATGATCTCGCCGCCCCGCTGGGAGCGGGGGATGGTGATGGGGTAGGGTTCGGTCTTGATGGTGAGCCCAGCCCGTTCCATATCCTCCCACAGCCGCCGGCGGCACTCGAAGCGGTCCAGGCCCGCGTAGGGGCCGGCGTTCTCGTTCATCGTCGCGTCCGGGTTCATCACGTTGACGATGGGCAGTCCGTGGCGTCGGCCGATCTCAAAGTCCGTGGGATCGTGGCCCGGCGTGACCTTGAGAGCACCGGTGCCGAACTCCACATCCACCACCGGATCGGCGATGACCGGGATGGGCCGGTTGAGGATGGGCACCAGGCAGGTCTCGCCGATGAGATGACGGTAGCGTTCGTCGTCAGGATGGACGGCGACGGCGGTGTCGCCCAGGATGGTCTCCGGGCGCGTGGTGGCGACGGGGATGTACTGATCCGGCTTCCCGGCCAGAGGGTACTTGAAGTAGTAAAGGGTGCCCTCCTCCTCGCTGTACTCCACCTCTAGGTCGGAGACGGCCGTCTGGAGCCCTGGAGACCAGTTGATCAGGTACTCCCCCCGATAGATGAGGCCCATCCGATAGAGGCGGACGAAGGCTTCGCGCACCGCCCGGGAGAGGCCGGGGTCCAGGGTGAAGCGCTCCCGGTCCCAGTCGCAGGAGGCTCCCAGGCGGCGGAGTTGCCGGACGATGTGCCCACCGTACTTCTCCTTCCACTCCCAGACACGCTTCAGGAAAGCTTCCCGTCCCAGGTCCTTTCGGGTGAGCCCCTCGGCCTCCAGCGCCTTTTCCACCTGAAGCTGGGTAGCGATGCCGGCGTGATCGGTGCCCGGCACCCAGAGGGCCGCGTATCCCCGCATCCGATGGTAACGGATCATCAGGTCCTCCAGGGCGACGAACATCGCGTGGCCCAGGTGGAGCTCTCCCGTCACGTTGGGCGGGGGAATGGAGATGACGAAGGGCTCAGCATCGGGATGAACCTCCGGCTTGAACCAGCCTTGCTCCTCCCACCACTGGTAGATCCGCCATTCCGTACTCTTAAAATCGTAGGTTTTGGGCATCTCCGACTCAGCCATAACACCCTCCTCCGGCCAGCACCTTTGAATGGTTGTAGCTGTTCACCCTTCCGCAGGTTAGGCGCGTTTCCGACGCGAAACCGTGCTTCCAATAGCCCATCGGTGCTGAAAGCGCCCTCGACCGTGACCTGCGGGAGGGTAGCACGTAAAAAACCCCCTCCGTCCAAGGACGAAAGGGGCTCCCTTCCGCGGTACCACCCTGGTTCGGCGGTGCCAGACGATCGCTTTAGGGCCTGGCGCCGCCGCCCTCTGGCGCGATAACGGGCGCTCCCGGGCTGGCCTACTGAGCCTTCGACCAGCCGACTCCCAGGCGACCTTCGGCGGGTGGTGCGGCAGGGGCTTGCAGCCGGTGACCCCTTTCTCTGCCCGGTCGGCGACCGGTTCGCCCGGACCTGGCCCGCCTACTCCTCCTGTTCCTCGTCTTTGCTCTCAGAGCGACTTGGAAATTCGCAACAACACCGGGTCGGCACGATGTTGGCGGGAAGTATACCACATCCCCCCGCCCCCGTCAACCAAGGACTGTGTGGTGATTACCCACAAGTGAGCGAGAGGGTGGTCCGTAGCAGGCCGTCCACGAATTTCTCACAAATGCACGAATGAGGTGGTCCTTAATTCG
>WFUY01000094.1 GCA_015484715.1 Thermoflexales bacterium
CTCCTGGGTCCACGGGACTTCCAGGCCAGTTCGCTGGGAGCCGATGCCCATGGCCAGCCCGCAATGTTGGGCCGCCTGGGCGAGGTTGCGGTTGACCTGAGCGGCCTCCGCCGTCCCCCCCGTCATCGAGGAGATCACCAGAGGAAGCGCCAGATGCCTGCCCAGGAGGGTGCACGAGGTGTCCACCTGTTCCAGGTTCAGCTCGGGCAGCGCCACGTGGACGAAACGATAGCGCTCGAGCCCCGTGGTCAGGCGCGGGAACTGGACGTCCTCCTCCAGGTTGATGCGGATGTGGTCGGCCTTCCGTTGCACGTGCGTGCGTTCCTCACCCATGTCCGTCTCCGTAACTTCCCGAACCCGAAGGTGTTTCTACGACTAGCCGATGGCCGAAGGGCTTTCGCCTTCGGCCGGGATCGCGAGCCCGTCGGCCGGGCCGCGGGATCGTCGTCGGCATCCGCCGGAGGTGGAGAGAGGCAAGCGCCTTGACCTTGTCCTCAGGCGTTGGCATCTTACCCGCGGGCTTAGGCCGTGTCAAACCGATGTGGATATGGGGTGGAGAGGGGAGGTCGTCGGCTTGGGAGGCCGGTCGGAGAGGGGCGGCGCCGCGGTTTTGTAATAGGTCAACAGATCGTTACCAGGGGGCTGGCTTACTGTGAGCAATAGATCGGCAGCGATGCGGTCCAGCAGGATCGTTGGGAAGCAGGCGATCCCCTCATCGCCCTCGTATCCCAACCGCTGCAGCACCGTCAACGGGGGCTGGCCGTCCATCCCCGCCCCCTGATGGGGGCGTTGCACATTATACACGTACTCCCATCGCTGGCCCCATCGCAGCAAGGTTTCTTCATCGGGTATGGACAACAGGCAGGGAGCATAGAACTCCTCGTCATCGGTCCTGTGGCTGCGTTCCACCCGGCCGTTGTATCCTTTCCGCCCCTTGGGGTACCGGCATAACCGGCCCCCCAGCGGGGCCAGGAACCGGTCACTCAATTGCCGGACCTGTTCGGGGTTGTCTCCGCCAAACTCCTGACCCCAATCGGTCTGGAACTCGACCTCTTCTTCCACCCCAAACCCCCGCAGCCACATCAACACCAGCACCAAGAAGGCCAAGCCGTTGGTCCGATGCAACTCATGGCTATACGCCAGAAACCGCAACCGGCTCCGCCCCTCCAACGCCGTCCACTGATACCGGGGCAAATGGGCTCGAAAGAGATGGGTGACGCGCTCCGTACCTAGGGTCTTTTTGTCCGCTATGTCCTTGGTATCGACCTGGAACAGGCGGAAGGGCTCCTCCTGCTCCCATGCCCAATGGGCCGGATACACCACCTGCCGCCGGCGTCGACGCTGCCGTTGCTCCTGCGGCAACCCCCGCCGCAGAATATGCCGGATCGTGTGCTCCGACAGCGCTATCCCCTCCCGCCGCAGCAAAAACGCCAGCCGCTTGCGGCCATACCCATACTTCCGCCGCAGGGCCATCACTTTCGCTTCCAAAGCCGGATCGGTCCGACGGGGCATGGTGTGGGGACGCCGTGAACGATCCTGTAACCCGGCCTCCCCTTCCTGCGCATAGCGCCGCACCCACTTCCGCACCACCTGCCGGGAAGTGTGCCATTGCCGTGCCGTCTCGGCGATGCTCCCCGTCTCGAGATAGGTCTGCACCAGTCGCTTCCTTGCCTCGAGCTTGTTCATCCTGTATACTTCTCCATAAGCCAGATCAGGCATGGCGGGTCCTCCTCGGGGGAAAAGTCTCTCCTCATTTCTACCCCAGGAGGACCTGCTTTGTCTAGAATCCCCTTCAACACCTGGTAACGATCTCTTGGCGCAAGCGCGCAGTAAACTTGTCATTCCACCAACTCGCTGGTATAATCCCTCTTTGGAGTAAGAAATTCGATCACGGCGTGCAGGGATCGCGGTCGCAGTGGGGGCAGGCTCACGGCCCCCAAGAGCCGGACGGGGCGATCCGGTGATCCACCGGAAGTCCCCTTTTTTCTGCCCAGGGGATGAGGTCCTGAGGACGGAGGAGTGCGACGTGTTGCAGCGTAAGACCCAGACGGCGGAGTACTGGGAGCGGGAGTTCGAGGTCACCCAGGAAGATCTGGACCACCTCTACAACCTGATCCTGGAGCGCAATGAGCCGGTCACCACCCAGGAGCTCGTGTTGGAGGTGATCCGCCATCGTTGCCAGCAGGAGGAGGAGCGCATGCGCGCCGAGCTGGCCCGAGGCGTGGTCTACCAGCCGAGCGAGAGCTACCAGGTGGGCCAGCAGATCGTGTTCCCGGTGTTCGATTATCGCCTGGGCACGGTGCTCTCCATCCGTCCTGGCCGGAACCCCGAGTACGGCGAGTTCGACGTGATCGCCGTGCAGCTTGAAGGCGAGGAGAAACCGCGCGAGTTCGCGGCCAACCTGAAGGCCCCCCATAAACTCAATCGCTCGGGCGACGGCGATAGCCTCTGGGAAGCGGCCAATCTGGCCTCCCCGGAGGAGCTATATGAGCAGCACGGCGAACGGGTGCGTCAGCTCCTCGTCGAGGCGCTTCAGAAGCCCGATTCGGAGTTCGTCTGTTACGATGATCAGTGGATGCTCC
>WFUY01000095.1 GCA_015484715.1 Thermoflexales bacterium
CCGCAGATGAGCACAGCCCCCTGCCGGGCCAGTGCCCGTCCCACCGCCTCGGCCAGCGCCGCCTCGTGGGCGGTGCAGGAGGCCGCGCCGATCACAGCAATCCGTCGGGGTTCTGGGTGTCTCTTCACGGAAACCGTTCTCCGGGACTTGGTCTGACCGAGGACTGAGGACTAAGGACGGATCTTCGGTTTGTCAAGGGGCTCTTTCGCCCTCTAGTCGGGCTTCGGCCAGAGCGGTGTAGACGGCTCCGCTGGGGCGCAGGTCCGAGCGCATCAGGTAGACCGCGTCCACCGAGACTTCGCCCAGCAGGCCGACGCCAGCGGTGGCGATGGCGTCCCCCAGACGTCGGCGGTCCGTGTTGCGCAACCCCTTGCGCGTCCGGCCCAGCGTCAGGTGGGGGTGGAAGGGCCGGGACTCGCGGGGGAAGCCCAGCCGGGTCATCGCCTTCTCGACGCTCTTCTGCAGGGCGACCAGGGCACCGCTCTCCTCCTCGACGCCCACCCAGACCACGCGAGGGGAGCGGGGGTTGGGGAAACAGCCCACCCCCCCTACCGTGAAGGTGAAAGGGGTGTGGACGCGGCAGGCTTCCCGCAGGGCCGCCGTGATCTGCGGGATCTGGGAGGCAGGCACCTCGCCCAGGAACTTCAGCGTCAGGTGGATGCCTTGCGGTCGGACCCAGCGGACCGTTTCCGGCGGGGCGCTCCGCCGGAGCCGCTGCTGCACGTCCATCAGCCGCTCCTTCATCTCGGAGGAGAGGTTGATGGCGACGAAGGTGCGCACCTTTTCCATCTTGCCCTCACCGCTCGCTACATCGCGCCTCGGTACATCCCGCCGTCCACCAACAGCGTCACGCCGTGGATGTAGCCGGCGGCCGGCGAGGCCAGGAAGACGACGGCGTTGGCGAACTCCTCAGGCTTGCCCATCCGCCGCAGCGGGATGTTGGCCACAATGGCCGCTTCCTCGTCGGCCGGCGTTGTCCCCTTCTGCTCGGCCCGCGCTTGCAGGAGTTGGTCCACCCGCTCCGTGCGCGTCCAGCCGGGGGCGACGATGTTGACCCGGATCCCCTGGGGACCCAGCTCGTCGGCCAGCGTCTTCATCAGGCCGACGACGGCCATCCGCACCGAGTTGGAGAGGATCAGGTTTCCCAAGGGCTGCTTGACGCTCACCGAGGTCATCGCCACGATGCTCCCACCGCCCTGCTCCAGCATATGGGGGACGACGGCGTAGCAGAGGTTGACGGCGCTCATCAGGGTCAGTTGCACCGCCTCCTCCCACTGGGCGGGGGAGAGCTTGAGAAAGGTGCCGGGAGGCGGCCCGCCGGCGTTGGTGACCAACACGTCAATCCGCCCGAAGCGGTCGAGGGTGGTCTGCACGAGGCTCTGGATCTGCTGGGGCGCTGTCACGTCGGCCTGGACGCCCAGCACGTCGGCGCCGGTGGCCTGGCGGATCGCCTCGGCCTGGGCCTGCACCCGCGCCTGGTCCCGGGAGCAGATGACGACCCGCGCGCCCTCGCGGGCGAACCGTTCGGCCACGGCGGCTCCCAACCCTTTGCTGGCCGCCGTCACCAGGGCGACCTTTCCCGTCAGTCCCAGGTCCATCGCTTCCTCCTTTCGCTTATCTATTCAGCCTACCCTCCCGCAGGTCCTCGGTCGAGGGCGCTTTCATCCCCGATGGGCTATTGGAAGCGCGGTTTCGCGTCGGAAACGCGCCTAACCTGCGGGAGGGTGAACAGTTACCCTTTCGCGCTGAAGTGGGGTTTGGGGCACAATTCTGGAGGGGGCCTATGCGGATAGGAACCCCCCATCTACGGGGATTGCCACCCCGTGGACGTAGCTGGACAGGTCGCTGGCCAGCACCAGCACCATCCGCGCGACCTCGTCGGCCCGACCGAGCCGTCGCATCGGCAACCGCTGCCGGAACTCGACGCCCGCCTTTAGCAACCCCAGCCGCAAGCGGAGGAGTCCTTTGGCGGCTGCCTTCGTCCCCTGGGTGACGATGCCTCCGGGCACGACGGCGTTCACCCGGAAGCCGTGCTTCCCGTGCTCCTTCGCCAGCGCCCTGGTCAGGGCGATCACCCCGGCCTTGCTCACGCTGTAGTGGGCCAGGTCCTCTTTGAAGGGCAGCACCGCCTCGATGGAGCCCACGTTGACGATCACGCCCCCGTGCCTCTTCCGTCGCCTGACCATATGCTGGCACATCCAGTAGACGGCCTCCAGGTTGATCCTCATCACTCGCCGGTAGAACCCCTCGTCTACTTCCAGGAACCGCTTGAAGGGGTAGACTCCCGCGTTGTTGACCAGGATCTCCGGCCCTCTACCGTCCAAGCTCTCCCACAGCCTGTCAATCTCCTCCTTGCGGGATAGATCTACGGCGTGGACCCGAATCTCGGTTCCGAAGGGGGCCAGTTCATCCTGGAGGGCGGTCAGACCGCTTTCGTCAATGTCAACAATCTCCAGATCGGCTCCCGCTTCGGCAAAGCGGTAAGCGATCGCCCGGCCGATGCCGGCGGCCGCCCCTGTGATCAGAGCGTGCTTCCCTCGGAGGGATACCAGTTGGTCCAAAGGGGGGGGATTCGCCATACCACGTCCTCCTGCCGGCACTCCATCTCTCGCCGGAGGGTTTGGCCTTCGTTCCATCTCAGGTCCACTCAGGTCCAGCACGAGTATACGGGGTCCCCTGTTTGGATTCGCCGTCGCCGCTCGATCGGAATCCCTCCAACCTGCGGGAAGGGCGGCCGGTTAAGCTAATCCCCCTCTACGAAGCCCATCCCGATCATCTCCGTGTAGATGATGTCTGAGACCTCGCGGGGATCACGAGAGATGGGGTAGGCTGTGTCATCACTAGAGGTCACCTGTACGATCCACCGGCCCGCCTGCCATTGGAAGGTTCGCGTCCTCCCCTCGGATCCAGGCTCTGGGAAGGCCCGCTCCCATGCCGTCGAGGGATGGCCGTGAAAGTCCTCAACGGTTCTCCCCCCGAGGCTGCTCTGAAAAGCCGATAGCGCTGTTTCTGGATCCTCGTATCTTTCGATGCGGATCCTCGTGGCGTGGCCTGCAGCGTATACGCAAGTGAGGGAGAAGGAGGAGCCATCCACGACGATGGCTCCGGCCGGGTTCAACGACTCCGGGCTGTTGTCCGCACAGACCGCCTGGGATGTTCGCTCGAGGAGCCCGATCTCCTCGGCGGAGGGCGACGTCGCCGTTACCGTTGCCGTTGCCTCGGGTTCTTCCCTTCTCCCGGTTGGGGACGGTGTTGCCGGGGCCGTCCTCCTCGATGTCTGTTCGCCGATCGTCGTTGGGCGTGGTGGAGTCCCGCAACTGGAGACCAGAAGGATCAGGAGGACCAAGGGGCCGGCGACCCGGCAGATGGCTGTGTGTGTCGCTGTCTTCATCTCTCGGGCGCAGCGATCCTCTTCGCCGTCAGCTCAGCCTTGCCAGCAGTGCTTGAGAAGTCACTGTGTGCTCGCGGTGCTGACGTTCGGTCCGCCTCTGGAAGAATCCGTTGAAGGTCGCTGTGCAGTCCGAAACGAGGTAGGCATCGAATCCCCTGCGCAAAGCCGTTCGCAACGTCTTTGCCGGACACTGGTCCGTTGCGAACCCGCAGATGAACATATGCTTGATGCCGTGGTCGTTTAGGACCTGTTCCAGATCGCTCTCAAAAAATGCGTCGAACGCGCTCAGGTTGTAGTGTTGCCGTTGGGCAATGGGGTCTCCTTCCTCGTACAGGCCGGGGACCAGTTCTGCCTTCCAGGTGCCCTTGGTGAAGATCCGTCCGAACGTGAGGTACGCCAACCAACCCCGCTTGTCGTAGGGATCAACGACCAGGGGCGCGTGGACGATGGTGGCGCCTCTCCTCCTCGCTTCTGTCACCAGGTACCGGGTCTTCCCCACGACGTCTCTTGACTCCAGTTGGTGCCTGATCAGCCTGTGAAACAGACCGGGTTCCGTCCACTGTTTTTGAAATTCGACGAGAACGATGGCCGTCGCGCTGGTGTTCAATGGCTTATTGCCTCCTTAAGCTTAGGCTTTTGCCGTCTCTCTGATAAAGGCCCCTAGAAGGGCGTTGAACTGCTCCGGTCGTTCCCAATGCGGTGCGTGACCCGCCTCGGGGATGATCTGCACCGCCCCACGCCAGAGGGTCGGTATGGTCAAGGCGCTTATGTAGGCCCCGTTCACCAACTGCTCTCGCTCACCGTGCAGGATGGCTAAAGGTGCAGAGAGATGGGCCACCACCTCGACTTCATCCTTGTAGCCCCCCGGCCCTATACTGCCGCCCAGCACCTGCCGCGCCCGCCCATCCGTGCGCCGGATGTCTGCCCTGAAGAACTCGGGTATCTCCTGCACCTCCGGTGCGAAGAAGGCGGCCGCGTAGGCTTCTACCTCCTCCTCGCTCAACTCCGCCTTGAACCCACAGTTTATGGCCGGATGCGGCAGGAAGGCTTCCGCCATCGCCGGGGGAAAGCCGATCGGCGGCGTGCCGAAGATCAAGAACCCTGCCGCTTTGGGGAGCCGGTCGCTGGCCTCCAGCACGATGTGCCCCCCCAAACTCCATCCCACAAAGACGGCCTCTTCCAGGCCGAGCTGTTCAGCCACCCCAACAACGATGCTGGCGTAGCCGGGCAACGTATAGGTTGATGGGGGGTCGGCGGCCGGCTCAGACTGACCGTGACCGGGTAGGTCTATGGCCACGAGACGGAATTCGTCCCCCAACGGACCCTCCAACTGGCGTCGAAACGACAGCCCCGATGAGGAGTTACCGTGGACGAGGAGAGCGGGCGGGCCTGTCCCTGTGCTTTGATAGAAGGCAATGGTCTGTGACCCGACTTGTAAGGTTTGTGGTTGCATAGTCTGTTGTCTCCTTTCGTTGGATAGCGCTGAAGCGACCGGTTAGGTGGACTGCCTTCGATCCCTGCCGTGCTGCCAGGGTGCTGGCCTTATCGAGATCTTCCTCCCCGTTGATCCTCCAACTCTACCCGTAGCTTGACCCGTCCCACGCCGATGATGTCGCCGGTGCTGACCACCGTGGGGCTGGTGACCGGCATCTCGTTGAGCAGCGTGCCGTTGCGGCTCCCCCGGTCCTCCAGCCACCACTGACCATCCCGCCAAATGAGCAGCGCATGCTCCGCCGACGCATAGGCGTCGGGGATGACGATGGTGTTGACCTGCGAGCGGCCCAAGGAGGTGACCGATTGCAGAGGGAAACGGGTGCCCGGCGACAGCACGCCCTCGGCTGCCTCGACCACCACCAGCCGGCCGTGGGGTTGATAGTCTCCTGCCACCGCCCGGCTCTCGGCCCGGAGTTCCTTCCAGAGGAGGACGAAGAGGGTGACCAGGAAGAGGTAAAGCAGGCCGGCCAACAGCAGGCGGAGGGTGAGCAGCAGAGGTTCCATCGGACCAGCGTCTACGCTTCCTGATCGGTGTCGGTCATCCCAGGGGTGTCGCCAGCCCGGGGAGGCGGGATGGGCGTGACCAGGTCCTCGCCGTAGATCAGCTCCACGCCGGCCAGGCTGATCACGTCACCGGGCTGTAGGGCGCACTCCTGAACGGGGTACCCGTTCACCAGCGTGCCGCCGCTGCTCCCCAGGTCGTAGATGATGTAGCGCCCGTAGCGGCGACGCAACTGGGCGTGGTGACGGGAGACCCGGCGGTCCTCGATGATGATGTCGTTGTCCAAGCTGCGGCCCAGGGTGATCAGCGGGGCGGTCAGGTCCACGTGACGCACCCCCTGGATGATCAGGAAGGGGCGGCCCATAGGGCCCGCCGGCCCCACCTCCGCTGTTGGAGGAAGGGGCATCTCCCGGGTGCTCTCCTCCCCCTCGGCCGGGGGTTCCCAACGGGCCTCGACGCGGACCTGGTGGGGCGGGATCACCTGGCTCACCCGGAGGGTGATCACGGGGGGATAGGGCAAGGCCAGCCCGGCCTCCTGCGCCAGCGTCGCCACGTGGCTCGCCAGCTCCGCCTCCAGCGCCGGCTCCTCTTTGCAGAGGATCCGGTAATCGGTGGGGTGCAGCGTGACCCAGTACCGGTTGGGAGCCACCAGTTCCCCCTGGGGGCCGACGAAGACCCGCTCCTCCATCGCTCGGGCCAGGGCATTGGCCACTTCCAGCGGCTTCAGGCGGCCGGCGAAGAGGCGGGCGAAGGTCCCTTCGACCAGTCGTTCTGCCAGACGTTCAAAACGGGACAGCGGCTTCATACCGAGGATTATAGCCGATGGAGGGGGAAGAGGCAAGCCCCCTGTCGTTCCTTGACAGGGGGAGATGGGGGTGCTATAATTGCGCCTGCAACCGCATAGCCACGGCAGAGGTGCCCGACGCCCCGGATGGCAGGGCTTAAAGGCGAAGCCGGTGACCCGCTCAGGGAAGTCCGGCGCTGTCCCGCAACTGTAGCCCGATCGGAGCGCTTCCGGTCGGGGAGCCAGGTCGCCCGCCTCTGTCGGTACCACGGACCTTCGCGGTAAAGGGGGTGGTGCGATGGAGGGTGCGCACTCAGCCCTCCCCCACATCGCGTAGGGGGAGGGTTTTTGTTTCGTGTTGGCCTCCCCGCAGGTTCCTATGCCGTCGCCGGGCACCACGGGACCTGCGGGAGGATAACCTATCACCGGAAGGAGGCAGATCGTGTACAGAAGGCTCGGATTCCTCGCCCTCATCGTGGTCCTGCTGTTGGCCCTGGCCGGCCCTGCCCTGGCCGGATCGCCCGACGAGGCCGTCGTCCAGGCGTTGGACTGGCTGCGAGGGCAGCAGAACGCCGACGGCGGCTTCTCCAACGGCTTCAGCCCCGAGAGCAACCTGGGGGCCACCGCCGACGCCGTCGTCGCCATCGCTGCCGGCGGCCAGGATGCCGGCAGTTGGCGCGTTTCCGGCGGTCCTTCGCCCCTGG
This sequence comes from Thermoflexales bacterium, assembly GCA_015484715.1. Taxonomy (GTDB): domain Bacteria; phylum Chloroflexota; class Anaerolineae; order S140-20; family S140-20; genus S140-20. The sequence continues at coordinate 6,876 of WFUY01000095.1, forward strand.
ACTATCTCTACCGCCAGGTGGCCGCCGGTCAGGTGACGGACGTCGGCCCCACGGCCAAGGTCGTGCTGGCGCTGGTGGCGGCCGGTCTGGACCCCACGAGCTTTGCCGGCCGCGACCTGGTCGGCCAGATCGAGGCGGCCTACGACCCCGATAGCGGCTCCTACGGTGGTTCCCTCTTCGACCAGGCCCTGGCCGTGCTGGCCCTGGTCAACGCCGGGCGGGCGGTGCCCCAGGGCGCGGTGGACTACCTGCTGGCCCACCAGACCACCGACGGGGCCTGGAGCTTCGCCGGCGACACCGCCGCCCTGAGCGGTGACACCAACACCACCGCCCTCGTCATCCAGGCGCTGGTGGCGACGGGGCGCAAGGATGATACCGGACGGGCGCTGGACTACCTGCGGCGGGTGCAGAACGCCGACGCCGGATGGCCCTACCAGAAGCCCTCCCCCTATGGGACCGACACCGACGCCAACTCGACCGCCCTGGTGTTGCAGGCCATCTACGCCGTCGGTCAGACGCCGGCCGACTGGTACACCGGCGGCTCCGACCCGCTGGGTGCCCTCCTGGCCCTCCAGAACGCCAGCGGCAGCTTCAGCTACCAGGCCGCCTTCCCCGGCGACAACGTCCTGGCCACGCTGCAGGCCATCCCCGCCGTGGCCGGCGTGACCCTGGTCCAGGTGCGGCGAGTTCCGACGGCGTCGGTGCCCTCGGCGGCGACGGCGGAGGCCCCTGCCCTCCTGCCCGAGGCGGGCGGCGTCTCCCTGCCCACCCTCGGCAGCCTCTTCCTGGTCGTGGGCCTGGCCTTGGCCCTGACCGGCCGCCGGCTCCGGCGCTCGCCCTGCTAGCACCCCATCGAGAGGAGCACTCCGATGAGACGGCGGGCACGGTCGGCACAGGCACCGCGGGTAAAGCCCTGGATGCGGGGGCTGACCGTGCCCCTTTTGCTCCTGCTCCTCCTGCTGGCCGGTCCGGTGACCGCCCAGGAGGGCCCTCCCAACCGCGCCGGCCTGGTCGTCCGTTTCGGGGATGGTCGCGTCGTCACCCGTTGCGTCCCCTTCAGCGAGCCGAGCATCAGCGGCTACGACCTGTTGGAGCGGTCCGGGCTGGGCGTGGTGATCGCCTACTCGCCGGGCCTGGGCGGGGCCGTCTGCCAGATCGGGGGCCAGGGCTGTCCGGCCGAGGACTGCTTCTGCGCCTATCCCCCCGACTTCTGGTCCTACTGGTACCTGGCCGAGGGCGGGTGGCGCTTCTCCCCCGTTGGGGCCACCGGACGCCAGGTCCGTCCCGGCGATGTGGACGGCTGGAGTTGGGGGCCGGGCACCGCCCAGGGGGGAGCGCCCCCTCCCGTGATCCCCTTCGAGCAGATC
>WFUY01000096.1 GCA_015484715.1 Thermoflexales bacterium
GAGCGTGAGTCGCATCACCTATCAGGGCAAGCCGGCGCTTCTGGGCGCGGCCCGGGAGATCGGCTGGCGCAGGGAGACGGAAGCGCGGCTGGCGTGGCTCAACCGAATGCTCCGCACCATCAGCACCATCAACCAACTCATCGTCCGGGCCGAAACCCCCCAGCAGCTTCTCACCGAAGCCTGTCACCGTCTGGTGGAGGCCGGACGATACCGTCTGGTCTGGATCGGCCTGATCGCCGAGGGGGATCCCGTCGTTCGACCGGTGGCCGTTGCCGGTGAGGTTCCTGAGTACGTCGAGGAGATCGAGGTCCGCTGGGACCTGTCGCCCCTGGGCCATGGTCCCACCGGCACCGCTATCCGTACCGGTCAGCCTTCCCTGTTCTCCGACTTCATCCGGGACCCTCGGGCCGCTCCCTGGTGGGAAGCGGCCCGACGCCACCACCTCGCCTCGGCGTTGAGCCTACCCATCCGCCGGCGTGACCGCACCTGGGGAGCGCTCACGGTGTACGCCGACCATCCGCACGCCTTTGACGACGAAGAGGTGGCCCTGCTGCACGAGCTGGCCGGCGACCTGGGGCTGGCTCTAGACCACCTGGAGGCCGTCGAGGCACAGCAGCAGTACATCGCCCGATTGGAGACCCTGCACGAGGTTGACCACGCCATCCTGGCTGCTCGTTCTCCCCAGGAGATCGCCCAGGCGGTCCTGACCCATATCCGTCGGCTGGTCCCCTGCGACCGGGCCAGTCTTCTCCTCTTTGACTTCTTGGCCGGCGAAGCTGAGGTGATGACGGTGGACGTCAACGGGGTGACCGAGCTCGACGCCGGACTGCGGATCCCCTTGCAGAAGATCCACGCCCTAGAAACCTTGCAAGCCCGGCAGGTCTATCAGGTGACGGACCTCGCTGCCCAGGAACTGCTCAGCCCCACGGAGCGCCAACTGATGGCCGAGGGCGTCCGCTCGCTCCTGGTCTTCCCCCTTACGGCCCGGGGGCACCTGCTGGGGTCCCTCAATCTGGGCCGGAAGGAGCCTCGAGCCTTTACCGCAAGGCAGTTGGACATCATCCGGGAGATGGGCGATCACCTAGCCGTCGCCTTGGAGAACCTGCAGTTGTACGAAGACGAGCGGAAGGCTCGCCTTATGGCCGAGGCCCTGCACGAAGCGACGGCCGCGGTCAGCAGCACCCTGGACTTCGAGGCAGTCCTGGATCGCATCCTGGAGCAGATCAGCCGGGTCGTCACCAACGACGTGGCCAACGTGATGCTCGTCGAGGGAGACTGGGTGCGGGTCGTGCGCTGGCGGGGGTATGAGCGCTTCGGCGTCGAGGAGATCGTGGCTTCAGCGACGTTCTCTCTCACGCGGACGACCAACATGCGCTGGATGCTGGAGACCCGCCAGCCGATGGTCATTCCCGATACGACCCGTTATCCCGGATGGGTTTGTCTCCCTGGGATGGAGTGGCTGCGCTCTTACGCTGCTGCGCCCATCTGCTTGCGGGAGCGTGTGCTGGGGTTCCTCAACGTGGACAGCGCGACCCCAGGCTTCTTCACCATTGCCCACGCCCGCCGCCTGCAAGCGTTCGCCAATCAGGTGGCCATCGCCTTGGAAAACGCCCGGCTCTACCAGGAGTTGAGGCAGTATAGCACCCATCTGGAGGAGATGGTCCAGGAACGAACCCAAGCCCTGCGGGATCAGCAGGCCCGTGTCCAGGCCATCCTGGATGCGGCGGGCGAGAGCATCTTCTTCACCGATCGGGAGGGCACCATCCTCTACGCCAACCCGGCGACCACCCGGCTGACCGGATACGCGCTGGAGGAGATCGTCGGACAGACGTGGCAGTTGTGGCAGGATGACCAGGATGCCCAGACGCGCCGCAAGGCGATGTGGGAGACCCTGCGTCAGGGCCATCTCTGGCGGGGGGAGACGGTGAACCGGCGCAAGGATGGCACCTACTACGACGCTCTGCTGACCCTGGCCCCCATCCAAGATGAGCGGGGAGAGATCACCGGCTTCGTGGGTGTGCAGCAGGAGATTACCCACCTGAAGGAGTTGGACCGGCTGCGCACCCAACTGATCTCCAACGTTTCCCACGAACTGCGCACGCCTCTGACCAACCTGAAGCTCTACCTTCGGCTGTTGGAGCAGGGAAAGCCCGATCGGCGGGCCGATTACCTAGAGACCCTGCACCGAGAAGCCGATCGGCTCCACCGCCTCATTGAGGACCTGCTCTACCTTTCCCGGCTAGAGTTGGAGGGCGAGGAGGTCCACCTGCGTCCTATGGACCTCAACCGATTGGTCCAGGTGTTGGTGGAGGACCGCACGATGCTGACGGGGCAGAAGGGGCTGGTTTTGCGGATGGAGTTACAGGAGCCGCTCCCCCTGGTGTTGGGCGATGAGCGGTTGCTCGGGCAGGTGTTGACCAATCTGCTGACGAACGCGATGCGCTACACGCCGTCGGGCGGCGAGATCATCCTGGGTACGGCGCTGGTGGAGCAGGAGGGGGAGCGATGGGTGACGGTCTCGGTGACCGATACCGGCTTAGGGATTCCCTCCGAGGAGTTGCCCCACCTCTTCGAGCGTTTCTTCCGGGGCGAAGCCGCCCGTCAGACAGGGGCTCCAGGCACCGGGTTGGGATTGGCCATCTGCCAGGAGATCGCCGACCGCCACGGCGGACGGATCACGGTGCAGAGCAGGCCGGGAGAGGGCAGCACCTTCACCGTCTGGTTGCGTCCGGCGTAGCGGGCGGTCTCCAGGGGACAATCGGGTTGGGCGGTAATGGAGGGGTGTGCTATACTTCTGGCGTGAGGCGTGAGGCGTGAGGCGTGAGGCGTGAGGCGTGAAACGTGAGGCGTGAGGCGTGAAACGTGAGGCGTGAAGCGTGAGAACGCACGGAGAGAGGGAGCGATGGCACCAGGACGACAAGTGCGCTTGACGACGCTGGCTTCGTGTGCCGGCTGAGCGTCGAAAATGGCCCCCGAGGCCCTGGCGCAGGTTCTGCGCCCCTTACGAGACCTGTTCGATCCTCAGGACTACCCGGACCTGCTGGTGGGGTTGGGGAGCCCCGACGACGCGGCCGTCTACCGGCTGGACCGGGATCGGGCGCTCATCGTCACCACCGACTTCTTCACGCCCATCGTGGACGAGCCCTACGAGTACGGGGCCATCGCTGCGGCCAACGCCCTGAGCGATGTCTACGCGATGGGAGGACGGCCTTTGCTCGCCCTGAACGTCGTGGCCTTCCCCGCCGATCTGCCCTCCGAGATCCTGGCCGAGGTGATGCGGGGAGGGGCGGAGAAGGTGCGGGAGGCCGGCGCGGTCTTGGCCGGTGGCCACTCCATCACCGACCCAGAGCCCAAGTATGGGTTGGTGGTGGTGGGCGACGCCCACCCGGACCGTCTGCTGACCAAGGCCGGTGCTCAGGTCGGTGACCTCCTCGTCCTCACCAAGCCCCTGGGTTCCGGGGTGATCACGACGGCGATCAAGCGAGGTGTCGCTCGAATCGAGGAGGTTGCAGCCGCTGCTGCTTGGATGGCGCGTCTCAACCGGCGGGCTGCTGAGCTGGCCGTCGAGTTCCACCTGCGGGCGGCCACCGACATCACCGGCTTTGGCTTCCTGGGCCACGCGATGGAGATGGCCGTGGCCAGCGATGTTCGCTTCCGATTTCACTATGAGGCCATCCCTTGGATGGAGGGGGCGACGCGCCTGGCTCAGGAGTGGGTCTTCCCCGGCGGTTCCCAGAACAATCGTGCTTTCTACAGCCCCTTCGTCACCTTCACTAACGAGCTGGTGGAGTGGCAGCAGATGCTCCTCTTCGACGCCCAGACCTCCGGGGGGCTGCTGCTGGCCGTGCCCCCCGACCGGCTGGATCGCTTCCTGGCCCGGGCCAAGGCCGTGGACCAGCCCCTCTGGGTAGTCGGCGAAGTGGTCGAGGGGGAAGGGATAGAGATTGTGTAGGGAAATGTCCAAGTTCCAACTTATCTCTGACTTCCAACCTACCGGCGACCAGCCCCAGGCCATCGAGAAGCTGGTCGAGGGCATTGAGAAGGGCTACCGTTTCCAGACGCTGTTGGGCGCGACGGGAACGGGGAAAACCTACACCGTTGCCAAAGTCATCGAGCGGGTCCAGCGCCCGACGCTGGTCCTGGCCCACAACAAGACGTTGGCAGCCCAGCTCTACGCCGAGTTTCGGGAGTTCTTCCCTCACAACGCCGTCGAGTACTTCGTCTCCTACTACGACTACTACCAGCCCGAGGCCTACCTCCCCCGCGAGGACCTCTACATCGAGAAGGATGCTCAGATCAACGAGGAGATTGACCGGCTGCGGCTGGCTGCCACCTCGGCCCTCCTCTCCCGGCGCGACGTCATCATCGTGGCCTCCGTCTCCGCCATCTACGGCATCGGCAACCCGGAGGACTACGGGCGCTTCGTCGTCTCCATCCGGCAGGGGGAGGTGCGTCGGCGCGAAGTGCTCCTGCGCTCCCTTGTCCACATCCACTACGCCCGCAACGACTACGAGCTGAAGCCGGGCGTCTTCCGGGTGCGGGGAGACACGCTGGAGGTCTTCCCCGCCTACGCCAAGACCGCCTACCGCGTCGAGTTCTGGGGCGACGAGGTGGAGCGGATCAGCGAGGTGGACCCGCTGACCGGAGAGGTGCTGAGCCGGCCCGAGGCCATCGAAATCTACCCGGCCAAGCACTTCATCACCCCGGAGGAGAAGCTCCAGCGGGCCATCGTCGCCATCGAGCAGGAGCTGGAGGAGCGGCTGGCCGAGCTGGAAGCCCAAGGCAAACTGCTGGAAGCCCAGCGGCTGGAGCAGCGAACCCGCTACGACCTGGAGATGCTGCGGGAGATGGGCTACTGCACCGGCATCGAGAACTACTCCCGTCACCTGGATGGGCGGCCTCCCGGTTCGCCCCCCTGGACGCTCCTGGATTACTTCCCCGATGACTTCCTGCTCATCGTGGACGAATCCCATATGACTATCCCCCAGGTCCGGGGGATGTACCACGGCGACCGCAGCCGTAAGCGGGTGCTGGTCGAGTACGGTTTCCGCTTGCCCAGCGCCCTGGACAACCGTCCCCTCAACTTCGAGGAGTTCGAGGCCCGGCTGAACCAGGTCATCTTCACCTCGGCGACGCCCGGCCCCTACGAGCGGGAGAAGTCCCGGCAGATCGTCGAGCAGGTCATCCGCCCCACCGGCATCCTGGACCCGGTGATCCACGTCCGGCCCGTCAAGGGGCAGGTGGAGGACCTGGTGGGGGAGGTCCAGAAGCGGGTGGCCCGGGGGGAGCGGGCTCTGGTGACGACGCTGACCAAGCGGATGGCCGAGGACCTCTCCGACTACCTGGCCGACCTGGGCATCAAGGTCCACTACCTGCACAGCGAGGTCGAGACCCTGGAGCGGGTGGAGATCCTGCGGGACCTGCGGCTGGGCGAGTACGACGTGGTGGTGGGGGTGAACCTGCTGCGGGAGGGGCTGGACCTGCCGGAGGTGTCGCTGGTAGCCATCCTGGACGCCGATAAAGAGGGTTTCCTGCGCAGCGAGACGGCGCTGATCCAGACCATCGGGCGGGCGGCCCGCCACGTGGACGGCACGGTGATCATGTACGCCGACCGGGTGACCGACTCGATGCGGCGGGCCATCGAGGAGACGGAACGCCGTCGGAAGAAGCAGATGGCCTACAACGAGGCCCACGGCATCGAGCCCCGCACCATCGTCAAGGCGGTCTACGACCTGACGGAGCGGCTGGCGGCCGAGCGGGGGGTCAAGGAGGAACGGGCCCTCTACCGGGTGCCCCGCCAGTTGCCTGCCGAGGAGGTCCGCCACCTGATCCGCGACCTGGAGGAGCAGATGCACGAGGCCGCCCGTGCCCTGGAGTTCGAGAAGGCGGCGTTGCTGCGGGACCAGATTTTCGAACTGCGCCGGCAACTGGGTGAGGAGGTCGAGCCGGTTGGGTAGGAGGGCAGTGTGTGAGGTATTGGCCTCTGGAAGGCGGTTGATCCCAAGGTTCGCGAAGCATAGGAGGCAACGATGAGCCTGAAGGCGAAGCTGCAACAGGACCTCAAGGAGGCGTTGCGCCAGCGCGATGAGGTGCGCAAGCGGGTGCTGCGCATGGCGCTGACCGCCATCAAAAACGCCGAGGTTGAGGCCAGGGGCGAGCTGACCGAGGATCAGATTCTGACCCTCTTGCAGAAGGAGGCGAAGAAGCGAGAGGAGACGCTGGAGGCCCTGGCCGGCGCGGACCGGCCCGATCTGGTGGCCCAGGAGCGGGCGGAGTTGGAGGTGCTGCGCAGCTACCTGCCCCGCCAGCTCAGCCGGGAGGAGATCGAAGCGGCAGCCCGGGAGGTGATCGCCCAGGTCGGAGCCAGCGGTCCGCGCGACATCGGCAAGGTGATGGGGCCGCTGATGGCCCAGCTGCGGGGCCGGGCCGATGGCCGGCTGGTCAACCAGGTCGTCCGAGAGCTCCTGGGGTAGCCGGGGAAGAGGCCGACCCTTAGCCCCGGCACCGGGTATGTCAACGGTATGATCGCTCAAGGGACAACTTCTCCCCCCGGCAAGCGAAGAGAGCGGTGGCGGCGGCTGCGCCTGCTGGTCCTGGGGCTGGCCTTCAGCCTGGCCATGGCCGCCATCCTCATCGTCCCCCTGCTCCCCTCCAACCGGGTGACGCTGGAGGTGGGGGACGTGGCCCCCACGGACATCCGCGCCCCCCGCCGGGTCACTTACATCAGCAAGATCGAGACGGCGCAGGAGGAGGAGCGA
>WFUY01000097.1 GCA_015484715.1 Thermoflexales bacterium
GAGGAGGCGTGGCCGTCGGGGGGCGGGTCGGTGTCGGCGTCGCCGTCATCGTTGCCGTCGCCGTCGGCGTCGAGGTGAAGGTGGGAGTAGGCTGCGGGCTAGGCATCGGCGTCGGCCTAGGACGGGAGAGAAGGGGTGGCCCGGTGTGGGGGATGAGGATCAGGATCAGCGCAAGCAATCCCACCGGCATGGCGAAGGAGAAGGCCCATATAACCCGCCGCCGAGCAGCCTCCCGCACCACGTGGTAGCGAGCCCGCCGAAAGGTGATGAAACCCTGGATACCGGTGAAGATCAGGGCAACCAGGACCAGGAGGGAACCTCCGATCAGCCAGGGGGCCAGGTCGGCGGGCAAGGCGAGTCTCATGGGAACGTGGACCTCTCCAAGCGGGACAAGCTCCCGAGAGAGCCAATGCGTCGGATGGGCCGAATTATACCACAAACCTCTGTGCAGGCTACCCGGCACCTGCTGGTGATTGTCCCCAAGTCTCCCCGGCGGAGATTAGGGAGAAGCAGCCCGCAGAGCCCGACCTCCTCCGGTCAGGCCATCTCGGGTCCAGACGGGACCAGGCGAACCCCAGACAACAGGGAGAGCACTACGATCCCACAAATCCGAGGAGGGGTGAGAGGTCGAGGGGGCGACCGGTCGCTCGCTGTACCGTCTCCTGCCAGTTCCAGCGAGAGCCGGGAGCGAAGATAGCCTCCCGGAGGAACTCTCCGGCGTGAGGCCGGTTGACCAGGTGACCGAAGCTGCGCTCGACGGTGTCTCGCAATTGGGATGCCAACACCTCGCCCAGGATGTAGTTGTGGTAGTAGACGGGAGCCATAGCGATGTGGTACTTCGCCGCCCAATCGGGTTGATCCCGTCCCTCGGGAGGGGTGAGGAGCTGGTATCGGGCCTTCAAGTCCCACCAGAGCTCATTCAGGTCGGGACGGTCCGGGTCGGCGTAGAAGGCCCGCTCGAAGTGGACCATCACCAGGGCCCAGCGGAGGAAGATGAGCAGCTTTCGGCGCAGCCGATCGTGCAGCCGGAGGGCCAGCGCCTCGGCCTGCTCCGTCGGGACCCCGGCGATCTCCCTCAGCCAGCGGGGGTCCTGGGTGAGCCGTCCCATCAGCATCGCGATGGCCTCGGTGGTCAGCATATGGGCCGGCCGGCGCAACAGCCAGGGCAGCTCCCGACGGATGTAGGCATCGTAGACGGCGTGGCCCAGCTCGTGCAGGAGCGTGCTCATCCAGCGCTCCGTGGGACGCAGGTTGCAGAGCACCCGCACATCCCCCCGGCGGTCCACGTCCAGGCAGAAGGCGTGCTGGTTCTTCCCCGGACGCTCGTAGAGGTCGGAGCGAGCCAGGATCGCTTCTACATCCAGCCCCAGGCCCCGATAGGTGCGGCGGGCGAGCTCTTCCAGCGAGGCCTGAGCAAAGATGGGATCCAGGTCCGGTCCTTCCCCGTCAGGGGGGTGTTGGAAGAAGGGATCGGCGTAGTGCCAGGGGCGCAAGTCATCCGGCGTGCAGTGGAAGCGCTCCGCCAGCGCCGCATCCAGGGTCGCCTTGATCTGGCGGAAGGGAGCCTCGGTGCGGAGGGCCAGCTCCTCCAGCAGGGCGAGGAGCCACGCCTCATCAATCTCGGAGACGAAGAGGGCGAGGGCGTAGTGGTCCCGGAAGCCGAGCCGGCGAGCGGAGGCGTTGCGCAGGCGGGCCAACTCGCGCACCTGGTCCGCCACCTGAGCGCCAACCTCCTTGCTGGCCTCCCATGCCTCCCGGCGCAGGGCCTCGTCCTCCTCCTGGCGCAGGATCTCCAGGATGTCGTTGTCCGAAAGGACCCGCCCGCGCACCTGAGGCCGATGGTTGACGTAGCGGCTCTGAACGGCCTTCTCCAGGGCCGTCAGGGCTTCGATGACCTCCTTGTCGCGCTGGCCGGCCAGGAAGCGCCGGTAGAGCAGGTCCACCTGCCGGGCCAGGAGGGGATCGCGCCGACGATCCCCGGCCTCCCGCCAGACCTTCAGTCGGGCGAGGGCCTCAGGGTCCGCGTAAAGGCGCATAATCTCGGCCTTCAAGCGGGCTTCCTCCTCCTGGTCCTCGGCCCGTCCCGTCGTGTTCGCCCGCCAGTAAGCCTCAGCCCGGGCTTTGAAAAGGGGTTCCGCCACAGCGGTGTGATGGACGATAAAATCTGCTGCCGTCTCGGCCATGTTCGCCTTCCGTCCCGTGGGAACAAAGGGCAAAGTCGGGCTCCCATTATACCCGATCCCGCCATCCCCGGCAACCGCCACCGGTCCGGCAGGGCTTATCAACGCCTTAGCCCCGGAGATTCCCGAAGCCTACCAAGCGTCCATAAGAGGCAACCTGCTCCCCTTTTCAGGGACATAAGGGGAAGATCGCCTCGCGAAGATCCGGGAATTCGGGTCTCGCTTGAGCACTGATAAACCCCAACACCCCAACAGGGGGCTTGCATCTTCGCGAATCCTGGAGTACAATCCTAACGAAGCCCTTACAGAAACGCGGGCCGGGCGGGAGACCCGGCCTGCTGGCCGATGCGGGTAAGAGGTGATCGAGGCGGAGGAATGGCCTGGGATGTAATGCCGGGATTTTGGCGATGGCGCGGAATGGCAGGGCGGCGAGATGGCAACCCCAACGACAACCCACGCCAAGGGAACTATGAGTCTGGAAACCCTTTTGGAGACCGTCCGAAGGGAGAACCACCCCAGCGAACAGGACTTAGACCTACTTCGGCGAGCCTACGCCGTGACTGAGAAGGCCCACGCCGGGCAGAAGCGAGCTTCGGGCGAGCCCTACGTCCAGCACAGCCTGGCCGTGGCCCAAATTCTGGCCGAGCTCCGTATGGACGTGAAGGCTATCGCTGCCGGCCTGCTCCACGATGTGGTCGAGGACACTTCTCTCACCATCGAAGACCTGCGGCAGACCTTCGACGACGAGATCGCCGATCTGGTGGACGGCGTCACCAAGCTGAAGAAGATCGAGGACCAGCGGGCCGGCCGGGAGGGCTTAGATGCTCAGGAGTTGGAGAGCCTGCGCAAGATGTTCCTGGCCATGTTCCGGGACATCCGGGTCGTCCTGATCAAGCTGGCCGATCGGCTGCACAACATGCGCACCGTCGCCGCGCTCCCCGAAGCACGCCGCCGCCGCTTCTGCCGCGAGACCCTGGAGATCTTCGCTCCCCTGGCCAATCGGCTGGGGATCTGGCAGTGGAAGTGGGAACTGGAAGACCTGGCCTTCCGTCACCTGGCTCCCGAGAAGTACAAGGAGATCGCCCGCCTCCTGGCCGAGCGCCGCCACGACCGGGAGAAGAGCGTCCAGCGTTACATCGCCATCCTGCAGCGCAAGCTCAAGGAGCACGGGATAGAAGCCGAGGTCACGGGACGCCCCAAGCACATCTACAGCATCTACCGTAAGATGGAACGCAAAGGGCTCCCCTTCGATCAGATCCACGACGTGCGCGGCCTGCGGGTCATTGTGGACACCATCCCCCAGTGCTACACCGCTCTAGGGGTGGTCCACACCCTCTGGCGTCCCATCCCGGGGGAGTTCGACGACTACATCGCCACCCCCAAGGACAACATGTACCGCTCCCTGCACACCGCCGTCGTGGCCGACGACGGGAAGACACTGGAGGTCCAGATCCGCACCCACGAGATGCACCGCACCGCCGAGTACGGCATCGCTGCCCACTGGCGCTACAAGGAAGGCGGCAAGCGGGATGTCATCTTCGAGCAGAAGATCGCCTGGCTGCGCCAACTGATGGAATGGCGGCAGGACGTCACCGATGCCGCCGAGTTCGTCAACGCCCTCAAGACCGACCTCTTCCAGGATCGGGTCTACGTCTTCACCCCCCGGGGGGACGTGATAGACCTGCCGGCCGGCTCCACCCCCATTGACTTCGCCTACCACATCCACACGGAGATCGGCCACCGCTGCCGGGGGGCCAAGGTCAACGGCAAGCTGGTCAGCCTCGACTACCAGCTCAGGAACGGTGACCAGGTGGAGATTCTCACCGCCCGCCGGGGTGGCCCCAGCCGGGACTGGCTGAACCCGGCCCTGGGCTACGTGAAGACCAGCCGGGCCCGCAGCAAGATCCGGCAGTGGTTCCGCCGCCAGGATCGAGAGCAGAACATCGCCCAGGGGCGGGAACTGTTGGAACGGGAACTGAAGCGACTGGGGATGGAAGGGATGAGCCACGAAGCGGTGGCCCGCCTCTTCGAGTACGAGAAGACCGAGGACTTCCTAGCCGCCATCGGCTACGGGGACATCAATAGCCACCAGATCGCCACCAAGGTCCTGGAGGCCGAGCGTCGTGAGC
>WFUY01000098.1 GCA_015484715.1 Thermoflexales bacterium
ACCTTGGCCTGCCGCTGGCCTGCCACCGCGACGGCCAGGTTCGCGGCAATGGTGCTACAGCCGGCCCCTCCGCGCGGGCTGAAGACGGCGGTGACGACGGCCGGGGCGACCGCCGGAGTAGGGGCGACGGCTTCGGTCGGCGCGGTGGGGACGGCGACGTCCGGGGCCGGCGTTGACAGGCTGCCCACCTGGCCGATGACGTTCATCAACTCGTCGTAAGAGAAGGGCTTGATGAGGAACTCCCGGGCACCGGCCTGCATCGCCCGCCGCAGGTACTCGATCTCACGCTGGACGGACATCATCACGATGCGGGTGGTGGGCAGTTCCCGGGAGATGATGTCGGCCGCCGTGATGCCATCCATCCCCGGCATGTTGATGTCCATCAACACCAGGTCGGGCTTGAGCTGCCGGGCCAGCTCCACCCCCTCCTCTCCATCGGCGGCCGCCCCCACCAGCTCCAGGTTTTGCTCGAAGTACAGCAGCTTGCGCAGGTATTCCCGCGTCTCGCCGCTGTCATCCACGATCAGGATGCGCATTCTGTCGCTCTGTTGTGCCACGGTCCCGCCTCCGGTCCTCTCCCTGGTCCATCCCCCCTATGGCAGAACATCGTGCCAGAACTAGTTTACAAGGAAAGATGCTCCCTGTCAATGGTATCGGAGGTACTATCCGGGGGGCTCAAGTAGGGAGGTAGGCCGGTTCGCCGAGCTAAAAAGGGATGAGGCCCATCCCGTAGTGGGTGGGAAGCAGGGGAGGAAGGTCCGATGGCTGCCACCGTCAGACGGCCAACACGCCCTAAGGACCACAAGTCCGCTCAGGGGGGGCAGGGAAGATCGCAGAGGACCGGAGGTGGGAAGAGCTCCTGAAGGTTCGGTTCGTCCCGCCTCCGCACAGATGATCATCCGACCAGGTCAGGGCCGGAGCTGGATTCGCTGGACCTCCTGGCCGCTATTGTGGCGCAACAGGACGCGGTGGGATTGGAAAAGGATCATCGAGGTGCGGGCAGCCACAGCACGCTGGCTTTGCCATCCCGAGGAGGAGAAAGGGACGAAGGTGGACAGGCTGCCTCCCTCCGAGGACGGTCCCGCCGATGACTCGGATGGCTTACGCTCCTCCTGCTCTCGGATGTCCAACGCTCCCTGACAGGCCCGCCGAATGGCCTGGCAGAGCACCTCGGGCGGATCCGTCTTCAGGACGTAGCCCACAGCGCCCGCCTCCAGGGCGGCGGCAGCCTGGGCCTCGGTGCCAGGAGCTAGAAAGGTGTACAACAGCACCCGGGTCTCGGGCCGCGTCTCGAGGATCCTCCGAGTCACATAAATGGGATCGGAGTTGCCCAAAACCAAACCGGTCACGACCACATCGGGGCGGAGCCGACCGACCAGTCGAATCGCCTCTTCCCCGTCTGCCGTGGCCGCGACCGCTTCAATATCTTCCGTCTCGTTCAGGTAATCGCAGACCCATTGCCGCAGTTCAGGGTGCTTGTTGACGACCAGAACGCGAATTTTGTCCATTGTCGCGCCTATGAGGGTCTTGTCCGTTTCGCATTCCGTCGGATTCGCAGGAAGAGCTTCCCCGGCGACTTGGAGGATGGATCCACATCAGGATGGCTCATCAGCGTAGCCAGAAGACGCCGACGGCGGGCCATCTCGGGGTCCGGTCTCTGCCAGCGCCAGCGTTGGAGTTTTTCCATGTCCATCGAAAATCCCCCCTTCCGTACCGTTGGTAGTACCCTGGTACTGGTTATTATACCACATTTTCCCTCTTCACCTATGCCCATTTTCACTGGAGTGGTGTGATGCCGTTCACAACGGGACATCGGTCCCTTTTCCCCCCACTGCTCTGCATCGCCATAGCTCTCCTGGGGCCTGCCCTGGGCTGCCGATCGGTCAAAGAGGCGACGCCCCCCCCGGCGCTGGCGCGGGGGACGCTGCGCGTGGGTATGGAAGCGAACTGGATGCCCTTCGAATACCTGGACGAGCAGGGAGAGTTGGTGGGCTTCGACGTGGACTTGGCCCGAGAGCTGGGCGGGCGGTTGGGCGTCCAGGTCCGGTTCGTGGCCAACCTGAGCTACGATGGGCTCTACGATGCCCTCCGCGCCGGCCAGGTGGACCTGGTGATCTCGGCCATCGTGGTGGACCCGGCCCGGATGGCCGACTTCGCCTACTCGCGGGCCTACTTCGACGCGGGGCAGGTGCTGGTCGTGCGTCGAGGGGAGGAGG
>WFUY01000099.1 GCA_015484715.1 Thermoflexales bacterium
CCCCAACATCGTCCAAGCCTTCCACCGGGGCTACTCCCGGCGGGGAGGGCGGCTCTACGCCATCGTGGCCGATGTCTGCGCGATGGCCAACACCAACGGGGGCACCATCTACGTGGGCGTCAGCAGCGATCCCCGGGAGCCCCCGGCCGGCGTCGGCGATCAGCCCGATCAGGTCGTCGCCCTCCTGCGCCAGGAGATCCAGCGCAAGATCACCCCACCCTTGGACGTCGCCATTGATGTGCAGGAGACCCGGGGGGTCAAGGTCGTGCGCCTGATCGTGCCCCGGGGTGAGGACCCGCCCTACGCCATAGACGACAACAAGATCTACGTCCGGGACGAGGCGGAGACCAGCCTGGCCGTGCGCGATGAGATCGTCCAACTGGTCCGGCGGGGGCTGGGGCTCCAGCCGACCGCAGCCCCGGAGATTGTGGAGGGGCGGATCGAGCCACCGCGCACCGGCGTGGAGATCGTGGCCAGCGAGGAGCGGGAGGGCACCCTGTACCACACGATGCGGGACCTGCGCAACGGCAACATCGTCAAGAACGTCACCCGCAAGTCGGCCCGCCGGCTTTGGCACTACGCCATCACCCAGCACGAGCGGCACCCGGTGGACCCGGAGAAGGTGCAGTGGCAGGGGGAGATCGGCCTGTGGAAGAAGCGCAAGCTCAAGGGCCAGGTGCTCTACGACCTGGTGCAGCGGGACGATGGCCGCATCCGGGTCTACTACGGTGTCAGCGAAGCCGGCCTCCACGGTGAATGGATGAAGCTCATCGAGCGAAGCGAACAGGGGAAGAAAAATGGGTGAGCAACAGGTTGATCTGCCTGTGCGTGAAGGGGTGGCGTTTGACGGTGAGCGCCCTGTCTTCGAGACGGCCAAAGTGCCCCTCTACACCATCTTGCAGTAC
The DNA here is from genome assembly GCA_015484715.1 of Thermoflexales bacterium. Classification (GTDB taxonomy): domain Bacteria; phylum Chloroflexota; class Anaerolineae; order S140-20; family S140-20; genus S140-20. The sequence goes on from WFUY01000099.1 coordinate 906, forward strand.
TTCCTGGATGGGCTGACCATCGAGGACTTCCTCAGCGACTACCCTACCATAGACCGCGCGAGCCTGGAACGAGGCATAGCCTACATCATCCTCCAATTGGGCTATCAGCCCGAAGTGCCCGAGGAGTTCCACTGGTGAGGTTCTACGCCGATGCCGACGTTCCGGCTCAGGTGGTCGCCTACCTGCGGCAGCGAGGCCACAAGTGCATCACAGCAGCGGAGATGGGGTTTGAGCGTCGAGATGACGCCTTTCACTACGCCTATGCCAAGCGTCAACGGCGTATCCTTTTGACTCTGGACAAGGATTTCTTGAACCTCCGGAAGTACCCACTACAGCGTCACCCCGGCATCATTGTCGTGGAACCCGGTGTTCTAGGAGGTCCGAAAGCTATCCAGGAAATCCTAAGACGTCTGTTTCAGCACCTACGGTATGCCCGGGACTTCCGAGAGTCCAGGGTCCTTGCTTCTCTCGAGGGGTTTACCCGCGTGACGCCGACTTTTCGCCAACGGGTGGAATACCGATGATCAAGGTAGGCATTATGACCATCAGTGACCGGGCTTATCGGGGGGAGTACGAGGATGAGTCCGGGCCGCTGATCCGCCGGATCATCGAGGAACGGCTCCCCGGTGCCCACGTGGCCCTGACCAGCGTCGTTCCTGATGACTTCCGCTTTATCAAGGCGGGCCTGCGCCAGTGGTGCGACGAGGCCCAACTGGACCTGATCTTGACCACGGGGGGAACCGGCTTCGGCCCCCGCGACGTGACGCCGGAGGCGACGCGGGCCATCATCGAGCGAGAGGCCCCTGGGCTGGCCGAGGCGATGCGGGCGGCCAGCCTGCGGGTTACCCCTCACGCCATGCTCTCCCGCGCCGTGGCCGGCATCCGGGGGCACACCCTCATCATCAACCTGCCGGGTAGCCCCAAGGCGGTGCGGGAGAACCTGGAGGTGATCCTGACAGCGCTGCCCCACGCCATCGCTCTGATCCGGGGGGAAGGAAGCCGGCCCGAAGAACACCGTCACCCGGGCTGAACGGGTGAGCTCCCCAACCACTATCCCTGACCAGGAGGTAATCTATGGACAACCCTTTGGAAACTTTGTTGGCTTCGCTGGACGGTACCGTGGCCGTGGAGGATGGGCGGGTCGTGGTAAAGGATGAGGCCGGCCTGCGCGGTGAGCCCATTGACCGGCTGGCCCACACGGCGGTCTTCGGATCGCCTCAGGAGCGAGGTGCGGCTCGCTGGCTCCTATGGGAGCTGGGGCAGGCCCTGGGCATCTACTCCACCACCATCCACCCCCTCTACATCGCCCGGGGCAAGGGGGAGGTCCCCAGTGGCTTCACCGTGCCAGCGATGAACCTACGGGCGATGACCTACGATATGGCTCGGGCCGTCTTCCGGGCGGCCATCCCCCGCCGGGTCGGGGCGATGATCTTCGAGATCGCCCGGTCCGAGATCGGGTACACCGACCAGCGCCCCTCCGAGTACATCAGCAGCGTCCTCGCGGCAGCCATCAAGGAAGGGTATCGCGGCCCCCTCTTCGTCCAGGGCGATCACTTCCAGGTGAGCGCCAGCCGCTACGCCAAAGACCCTGAAGGAGAGCTGAACGCCGTCCGCGAGCTGACCGAGGAAGCCCTGCAGGCCGGCTTCTTCAACATTGACGTGGACACCTCCACGCTGGTGGATCTGAGCAAGCCCACCGTGGACGAGCAGCAGCGGCTCAACTACACCCTCTGCGCCGAACTGACCGCCTTCATCCGGGAGCGGGAGCCCGAGGGGATCACCGTCTCCGTGGGCGGCGAGATCGGCGAGGTGGGCGGCAAGAACTCTGACGAGCGCGAACTGCGGGCCTTTATGGACGGCTTCAACCGCACCCTGCCCGAGGGGATGGTCGGCCTGAGCAAGATCAGCATCCAGACCGGCACCAGCCACGGGGGCGTCGTCCTGCCCGACGGGAGCCTGGCCCAGGTGGCCATTGACTTCGACGTGATGCGGCAGCTCTCGGAGATCGCCCGCAAGGAGTACGGCATGGGTGGGGCCGTCCAGCACGGGGCCAGCACCCTGCCCGACGAAGCCTTCAACGAGTTCGTCAAGGCAGGGGCCTTGGAGGTCCACCTGGCCACCGGCTTTCAGAACATCATCTACGACCTGCTGCCTGAGGCACTGCGGGAAGAGGTCTACGCCTGGCTGAAGGAGCACTACAAGAAGAACTGGAAGCCGGGCCAGACCGAGGAGCAGTTCCTCTACAAGGAGCGCAAGCGGGCGCTGGGGCCCTTCAAAGCCCAGTTCTGGGGGTTGCCCGAGGAGCTCAAAGGGACCATCCGAGAACGGCTGGAGGCCAAGTTCGGCTTCCTCTTCGAGCAATTGGAGGTGGTGGACACCCTCGACCTGGCGGTCCGGTACGCGCCCCGCATCGAGATGCACCGGTCCCTGGCCGACTACCTGGGTGGCGAAGCGGCCGGCGAGGACGTGGAGGGGCTGGCCGACTAAGGTGTGACCGAAAGCCGTTGGGGGGCGCAGCGCCGCTGCATTGCTACCACCCCTACCCTGGCCGATTGACGATGAGCCGACGGCATCAGGACTGGTTGATGCAGGCCCGGCGTGACTACTCGCATCGCTCCTCGGTGGAGCGCTTTGTCGAGCGGGTGCGATCCCTACGTCCTCTGCTGGTGCTGCTCTTCGGTTCGGTGGCCACCGGCGACTTCACCCAGTACAGCGACGCCGACGTCCTGGTCGTCTTCGAGCGCCCTGTGGACTGGGTGACGGTCTACGCTTGCAGCGACGGGATCGTCCAGCCTATCGTGAAGACAAGGCAGGAACTGACCGCTCAGATCGCTGCCGGCGAGCCCTTCTTCTGCGAGATCGTGGAGGAAGGGGTGGTGCTTTTCGACGACGGTGATCGGTACGCGCAACTCCGCCGCCACGTGGCAGCCGCCCGCGAGCGTTGGGGGCTGGAGCGGACGCCCGATGGATGGCGGTGGACGGCTGCGTAGAGACGGGACAGGGAGAGCCGGATGCCGGAGACCAGCCTGGAGGTTCTGCGAGAGGTGCGCCAAGACTTGCGGCAGCGGCTGATGGAAGCCCACCGCCGACTGCGGGAAGAGGAGAAAGCCTTGGGCCGGCTGAAGTACCAGTGGGCCCTGGCCCGGCGCTTGCGGGACCGAGCCAACAGTGAGGAAGAGCGGGAACTCTGGCGGGTCCAGAGCGATGTCTACATGGGCATGGTGATGCAGCAGGAGCAGGCTATCGCCGAACTCCAGGAGAAGATCACCATCCACCGGACCATGCTGGCTGAGGTCGAAGCGGACATCGCCACCATCGAGGAACAGGGACGGTAGTATGGGACGGACGGACCAAGGCGTGCTGGTCGCCGCCGATCGCTATCAGGTGATCCCCCGCACCCTCTGTTTCATCACTTATGGGGATGAGGTCCTGCTCCTGAGAGGGGCGCCGGATAAGCGCATCTGGGCCAACCGCTACAACGGCATCGGAGGCCACATCGAACGAGGCGAGGAGATCTGGACGGCGGCCCGACGGGAGATCCGGGAGGAGACGGGGCTGGAGGTCACCGACCTGCGCCTGCGGGGTATCGTCCACGTGGATGCCGGGGATCCCCGGCGCGGCGTACTGCTCTTCGTCTTCACCGCCAAGAGCCCCACCCGTCAGGTCTCGCCCTCCCGGGAGGGCACGCTGGTCTGGGTGCCCTGGCAGGACGCGCTGCAACTGGACCTGGTGGAAGACCTGCCCACGCTCCTCCCCCGCCTCTTCCAGGGGCCCGAAGACGCATCCCCCTTCCTGGCCCACTACCGCTACGACGACCAGGACCGGCTGGTGATCACCTTCGCCGACCTGTAAGGCGACAGTGTCCGGCCAACACCGATGAATGGGCGGTGATTATCCACAAGTGAGCGAGAGAGTGGTCCGTAGCAGGCCGTCCACGAATTTCTCACAAATGCACGAATGAGGCGGTCCTTAATTCGTGCATTCGTGCCCCATTCGTGGACGGCCAGTCTCCCTATCTCCAAAGATATGGGTAATCACCGGATGAATGGCCCTTGACATCCCTGCATAAAAGGGCTACAATGGGCTCAGGTTTCTGAAACGGGTTCTGCTTGTGGTCGAGCCATCATAAGGAGGCATGAGATGAAGAGGTTAGGACTCTCCTTGGTGCTTCTAGTAAGCCTGCTCTTGTTGAGCGTAGGGGTGGCCTGGGCCGGCCCCGGCAGCGTGCGGGGGACGGTCTACCTGGACGTGAACCAGAACGGGCAGCGCGATGAAGGAGAGGTCGGCGTCCCCGGTGTCTACATCACCATCTCGGCGGGAGAGTACTCCCACACCTACTACACCGGCGACGATGGCACCTACGACCCGATCCCTCTCCCCGGCGGGATGTGGCACATTACCCTTCACCTGCCCCAGGGGTACAAGGCCACAACGCCCACCGAGTTGGACGTCTACCTGCCGGAAGGGGAGGCTGCCCTGGGGAACGACTTCGGCATCTACGGCAGCGGGCAGATCCAGTACCCCTATGGGATTGGGGGTGGGGCCCCTAGCATGTTGCCCCAGACAGGCACTCCTGAGGGAACCCGGCTCCCGCTGATGGGGCTGCTGCTGCTGGGGTTGGGCATGGTTGTTCTGGTAGGGACACCACTTGCCCTTCAGCCAGCCCGCCTACGGCAACGGTGAGCGGAGGTCGAGGGGCTTGAAAACCGGGGCTCCCGTTTGGGGGGAGCCCCGGCTTCGCTTTACCGGCCAGCCCGTTGCCGCATCCAATCCAGTCGGATGCCCTCCCGCATCAACCGTCCCAGGTTCTCCTCGGCCCGCCTGCGATCGGTAGGCGAGAGACGGTCCCGGACCATGCCGGAGACGGTGGCAACACAAACGGCCCCAGCCCGCATTCCCAAGGCTGAGGCCGCCGCCAGAATAGCCGCCGATTCCATCTCGACGCCGGCAATCCCCTGCTCTACCCAGGTCCGGTGCAGGGCCTCCTGCCCTCGCTCCAGCCGCCCCCGGGCCATTTGGGTGTAGAAACCATCGCAGGTAACCAACGTGCCCTCGTGAATAGGCAGGGCCAGGGCCCCTCCCCCCTGTACGAAGGCACTGACCAGGCCCGGATCGGCTTCAAAAAGGGGAGGACGGTCCAGAGCCGGCGGTGCGGGCGCCCACCCCTCCGGCCCATCCACCCCCTGGGAGAGCGAGCCACCGTAGGTGGCAGAGGTGCCGTCCAGCCCCAGCGCGTGGTGGGCGACGATGTAATCCCCTAGCCGGGCCGTGATGGCCATCGCGGTGCCCAGGCGGATGACCACCTTGACCCCCAATTCGGCCAACTCCTCCACGGCGATAGCTGCCGACGGCGCGCCAATCCCTGAAGACAGGAGAAGCACGCTCGCGTCGCCCACGTGCCCCCGCAGAACCCGGAACTCCCGACGCTGTCCGAGGAGGACCACGTCTTCAAGATAACACCCCAACAGATCCACCCGGTCCGGGTTACCTGTGAGGACGGCGTAGTCGGCCCGGTCCTCAGGCCGGCAAGGCAGGTAGAGGGACATCAGCGGAACTCTCCGAAGTGGTGACGGTAGCGCTCCCGAAAGGGCTGCAGGGTCGGCAGGTTGGTCTGGCAGCCCGTCGCCTCGAGCACGAAGGAGGCAACGATGGCACCGGCCTGGGCTGCCTGAGTAGGCGAGAGGCCCTGAGTCAGGGCCCACAGCAGACCGGCCAGGTACCCATCTCCCGCCCCCGTGGGGTCTACCATCTGGTCAGGGGGAACGGCCGGGACCCAGGAGTCCCCCTGAGACGTGATCACCCGGCTCCCCTCCGTGCCCAGCGTAACGAAGAGCATCTCCAACGGCGGGTGGAGCAGTTCCCTGATCTCCGACCAGCCGAAGAGCCGGCAGAGAGCTTCAGCTTCGGCCTGGTTCATCACAGCTACAGTGGCGATCTCAACCAGGCGTTCCAACAAGTCCTGGGGGTAGGCGAAGGGGTCCCCCTTCATCGCCCAGACGATGGGGATGCCCAGCCGGTGAAACTGTTCGGCAACGGCTCGATTGTGCTCGGGCACGCCGACGGTGATCACCCCCCATCGGGCTCCCCGCATCCACGCCTCGTCTCCCTCCAAGACCACATCAGCGGTGACGACGCCGGGGAAGAAAAAGGTCTGGTGACGGCCCTGGGGGTCAAAGAAGAGGTAGGTGAAGGAGGTGGCTCCCGGGACGATGTGGATACCCCCTAGGTCCACGCCGGCCTGGGTCAGGGCGGCCCGATAACCACTGGAGGCGAAGTCATCGCCCACGACCATCAGCAGGCCGGCCCGCATCCCCAACCGGGCGCAGCCCACAGCGACGTTGGCCGCGCAGCCCCCCGGCGTCATCTGACCTGGAGGCGGATCGGCCTGGATCACCCCCGTCTCCCCAGGAGCAGGCAAGTTCCTCACCCGCATAATGTAATCCAGGCTGGGATAGCCCGTCGCCACGATCTCCAGCGCCGCCATATGCTCAGTACTCCAACGCCCCCCGCAGGACCTGGGGGATCCGCCCGGTTTCCAGAATCCGGACCGCCTCATCCACCGAGATGACCGCTCCCATAT
>WFUY01000100.1 GCA_015484715.1 Thermoflexales bacterium
ATGGGGTCATTCGTCGTCGAGGGGCGGCAGATCGGCAGTGGGGAGGGTGAAGTAGAAGATGCTGCCTGGACCGTTGGCGGGCGTTTCGACCCAGATGCGACCGCCGTGGGCTTCAACGGCCAGCTTGCAGAAGGCTAGCCCCAGACCGCTCCCGTGGCGACCCATAGAGGCACGATTGGGCACTTGGAAGAAGCGATCGAAGACCCGATCCTGAAACTCCTCAGGGATGCCGGGACCGGTGTCGCGCACCGCGCAGCGGATGAAGTGGTTGTCCAGCGGTTCCACCCGGATCACCACCTCGCCTCCCATCGGGGTGAACTTTAGGGCGTTGTCCAACAGGTTAAGCAGGACCCGCTCGATCTGTTCCCGGTCCACGTTCACCATCGGCAGGCCGTCGGAGATCTCCTCCCGGACCAAGACACCCCGGTCTACGGCCAGCGGGCGCAGTTGAGAGGTGGCCGTGCGGATCAGTGGGGGGAGGGGCTCTGGCCGCTGCTCTATAGGCATCTCGCCGGCCTCCAGACGGCTGATGGTGAGCAGGAGTTCCACCAGGTTCAGCATGTGCTGACAACTCCGCTCGGCGACCTCCAGGGCCTGAACGTTGGTCTCATCGTCCGTCACCCCATCCTTGACCAGACGCAATCCCCCCATAATGGCGGTCAAGGGGCTGCGCAGGTCGTGGATGATCATATCGGTGAGTTCCTCCCGCATCCGCTCCAACTCCTTCTCCTCGGTGATGTCGCGGAAGACGAGGAGTTGGCCGATGACCTGGCCGGCATCGTTGAGCACAGGGGTGCTGAAGTGCTGGAGGAAGCGGGTTTGAGGACCCGGCACCTCGATGACCTGAGGGCGTTGAGAGGGGGCAGCGAGCAGGTGGGAGGCACCATCCTCGATCTGATAGCCCAGCAGCACCGCCAGATCCTCTGCTCCATCGCCAGCGGCCCTGGAGATCACCTTGCCCAGCAAGCTCTCGGCCGAGACACCAAAGAGGGCCTCAATCTGGCTGTTGGCCATCAGGATGCGACCGCTGTTGTCCAGCATGAGGATCCCCTCGCGCGTGGAGTTGAGGATCGCCTCCAGCCGGTCCCGCCCCTGGCGTACCTGTTCGAAGAGGCGGGCTGTGGCGATGGCCGCAGCAGCCTGGCTGGCCAGGGCGGAGACAAGCCTCACCTCGTTGGCACTGTAAGCGTGGGGACGGTGGCTGTTAACGTAGAGCACCCCCAGCACCTCCCCCCGGCTCACCAGGGGCACACCGATCAGCGAACGGATACCGTGCTGTAGGACGTAGGGGCTGATGTCGGGATAGGTCAGGGTATCTTGGATCAGTACCGGTTCCTGGCTGGCGACGATCTGGCGGGTGATCCCGTGGGGGCGGATGGGCAGGTCGGCCCCCTCGTCGGAGGCAGAACCGGCGACGCTGGCCCGGATGAACTCGTCCTGCTCCTTGTCGTAGAGATAGAGGGTCACCCCATCCGAGCGGGTCAACTGCTGGGCAATACGGCCAATCTCGGCCAGGAGGTCGGGCAGATCCAGGCTGGAGGCCAAGGCCAGGCTGGCCTGGTAGAGCTGCGAGAGTTCCAGAACCCGCTGGTTGCTCTCCTGAAAAAGTTGAGCGTTCTCCAGAGCTACGGCCGCCTGGGTCGCCAGATGCTGGACGAAGCGGAGGTCCTGGTGGTCGAAGGCGTCGAGCTTATGGCTTTCCAGGTTGATCACGCCTAGAACCTCACCGCTGCGGACGATGGGCACGGTGAGTTGAGAGCGGACCTGGGGGTCTAGGGCCACGTGATCGGGGTCCTGACGCACATCCGACACCATCGCAACCTGGCCGGTGCGGATGACACGCCCGACGATCCCCTCGGTCAGCGGACGGGCCTGGCTTTGCGGTGTATCCGATCGGAAGCCCCGGTGGACCACTACCTGCACCTGCTCTAGGGCGGTATCCACCATAGCGATGCTTCCCTGGGTTGCCCCTGTGGCGATCATCGCGTGTTCTAGGACCATCTCGATGACCCGTTCTGGGGCCAAGGTGGAAGCCAGCTGTCGTCCGATGGCCTCGATGGCGGCCAACTCCTCAACACGCCGGGCCAGGGCCTGGTCGGTGCGAGCGTAGAGGCGGGCGTTGGCGATAGCGGCCGCTGCCTGGTTGGCGAAGGTGGTCAGCAGGTCTCGCTCAGCCAGGGTGAAGCGGTGGGGATGGATGTAGTAGATGGACAGGACGCCGATAAGTTGGTCCCGGCTGATCAGCGGGATGTCGGCGAAGGCGCGGAATCCCTCCTTGCGAGCCAGTTCCTGCAGGTCGGCGAAGCGGGAATCGGCTTCGATGTCGGGTACGATGACGGGCTTTCCCTCCATCGCGGCGAGGACACGGCTCCCCCCGCCCAAGGGGATTGTCTGGGAGACCCTGATGTAAGCTTCTTGAAGCTCGTGGGAGGCGGCCAGCCGCATCGCGCCCGCGTCGGTGTCCAACAGGAAGATGGCCGACTTCTGACAACCCATCACCGGGATGACGGAGGTAGTCACGATCTCCAGTACCCGATCCAGGTCCAGGGTGGAGCCGACGGCGGTGGAAACCGTGTTGAGGAGGGCCAATTCGGCGGCCCGGCGCCGCATCTGGCCGTAGAGCCGGGCGTTCTCGATGGCGACGGCCGCCTGGGCAGCCAGCAGAGAGAGGATCTCCCGGTCCGAAGGGCCGTAGGCGTCGGACTGGTGGTGGTTCTGGACCACAATGGCTCCCAGCACCTGATCGCGGGCGATGAGGGGGACGCCCAACCAAGCGCGGGGCGAAGGGGTGGTCCCTTCCAACCCATGGGCTTCGAGGAAGTCGGGCACGTTGCCCTGCAGGAGCAAGGGCTCCCGGGTGCGGATCAGGTAGTCAATCAGCCGGTTGCCCAGAGGACGCGCTCCCTGGTGTTGGCGCTGGCCCTCTTCAACGATGAGGGGAAAGGTGATCTCATCGGTCGTGACATCGTAGAGGGCCAGGACAAATCGGTCCACCTCCATCAACTGGACGGTGTGCTGGTAAAGGGTCTCCAGGAGGATGTCCAGGTCCAGGCTATCCCCCAGCATCTGGCCGATGCGCCCCAGCGTCTGAAGCTCCTGGACCCGCTTCTCCAGCCGGTGTCGCGTCTCCTGCAACCGGCCACTCAGGGCGGAGAAGAGGGCCAACCCCAGACCGGTCAGGAGAAGCAAGGAGAAGGCTGCCTTCAGGTAGAGGTAGGCGAAGAGAAGGGCGAAAGGGAGCGGGAGGAGGTAGACGAGGGGCAGGGTGATCCAAGGTGAGTAGTGGAAGAAGGGGGCTTCTACCGTCCGATGGGCCGGCGTCAACCCCTGCTCCCAGGAGACCAGCAGGCGGACGAAAGTGCTGTGGGCCAGGAAGTAAGCGAAGAAGAGCACGAGCAGGGGGAGAGGGGGCGGCGGGAACCGCCAGGGTAGTTCTCCTCCGGCGACCAGGAAGAGGCCAGCAGCGACGAGGGTGCTCAGGGCGTGGAGGCCGATGCGGCTCAGCGCCGTGGAAAAGCGCTGCCTCCAGGGATGAGGTGGCTGTCCCAGGAACCAGGCAAAAGCCGGCTGGAGAATCTCTGCCAGGAGAAAGCCCACCACCGCTACCCAGAGCGCCAGGGCTGCCCCTGACGCCAGCAAGGCGGCCAGGATGATGATATGGGCCATGCTGACGTATCCCGAGTCCAGGGGGAATCCCAGCCGGGCTGCCAGGACCACCAACAGAGTGAAGAGGGCCAGGGCGATCAGGTCTCCTTCTCTCAGCCCTGGGGAGACGAGGCTGACGAGGATAGCAGAGAGCAAGCCGAGGATGCCAAGGAAGAAGTGGACCTTTCCCTGCTGGCCTGGGTTGGACATTGGACTCCACTCCTCGCACAACCAACTCACCCATCCCTGGTGATTACCCCCCAGTGAGCAAGGGAGTGGGCCATAGCGGGCTGTCCACGAATCCTCACGAATGCACGAATGGGGCGGCTCCTCATTCGTGTGTTCGTGCCCATTCGTGGACGGCTCACTTCCCCACCCCCAAGATACAGGTGATCACCAAACCCATCAGGACGGTAGGGCGCGCCTTTGGTGGGCCATCCAGCATTAGGGTGGGTCGGCGATGGGCAGAGTAAAGCGGAAGATGCTACCCTCGGGGACGGCAGGCTCAACCCAGATCTGCCCTCCGTGGGCCTCGACGACCAGCTTGCAGAAGGTCAGACCTAGACCGGCTCCCCGACGCTGCCCATCCACCTGGATGAACCGCTCGAAGATCTTCTCTCGGTACTCAGGGGGGATACCCGGTCCGGTGTCGGCCACCGAGAGGCAGATCACCTCCCCCTCCCTCCGGTCGGTCATCAGCTCTGCCGAGAGCGTGACACGCCCTTTGGGGTTGGAGTACTTGATGGCGTTGTCCATCAAGTTGATCAGCACGCGGTGGATCAACTCCTGATCCGCGTGAGCCGGGGGGAGGTCGGGGGGGAGTTCCGTTCGGAGCGTGATCTCGTTCCGCTCGGCCAGGGGCCACATCTGCTCCAGCGCCGTCTGGGCCAGATCGGCGATGGAACAGGGGGCCAGGTGCAGGGGCATCTGCCCAGCCTCCAGCCGGCTGATGTCCAGCAGGGAGTTCACCAGGTGCAGGATCTGGTTGGAGGACTCCGTGGCCATAGCCAGAGCGTTCAAGGCGATCTCTATCTCTCCCCCGTCCTGCAGCACGTCGGCCGCCAACTCGATACCGCCGACCACAGCGGTCAGAGGGCTGCGGATGTCGTGGATGATCATGTTGGTCAGGTCCTGGCGCATCCGGGCCAGGTGGCGCTCCTCCGTTACATCGCGCAGGAGCATGATGCGACCGATCACTTCCCCCTGCCGGTTGCGCACCGGGGTGGCCGTGCGCTCGATCTCCCGGGGGATGGGGCCGGCCAGTTCGAAGGAGCGCTTCTCCACCTCCTCGCTACGGCTCTGCAACTGCGCGGAGAAGCGGTCCAGATCCTCGGGAGCGTAGCCTAGCATCTCCAGAATCCGGGGACCGTATTGGGCCACGACCTCCTCGATGGTGTGACCCAGCAGTTGCTCCGGCGGAATGCCGCTGAGGGCTTCGATGGTCGGGTTGACCAGGACAATCCGCCCCTCCCGGTCGAAGACCAGGATGCCCTCGTGGATGGAATCCACAATCGCCTGGAGGTTATCCCGACCCTCGCGCACCTGCTGGAAGAGGCGGGCGTTCTCGATGGCGATGGCGGCCATCTCCGCCAGGTGGGAGACGAAATGCAGGTCGTCCTTGCTGAAGCCCTGAGAACGGTTGCTCTCCAGGCAGACAACGCCCAGGACCCGTTTCTCCTTGACAATGGGCACGGCGATTTGGGCCACGGTGTCGGGGCGACGGCTCCCATGGGCCGGATCTTCCTGCACGTTGGGGACCAGGGCCGGCTCCCCTGTGCGGACCACCCGACCGATGAGCCCGTGGGTGAGGGGCCAGAGATCACCCCGATACGGAGAAAGGACCTCCTCCGGGTAGCCCTGATGGGCGATCAGCCGTAGTCCCTGCTCCTTCTCCTCGTAGAGGGCGAGGAGGCCGGCCGTAGCCCCCGTCGTTCCCATGGCCCGCTGCAGAAGCAGGTTGAAAACGCGCTCTAGGTCTAGGGTGGAGGTCAGTTCCCGCCCGATCTCCTCGATGGCCGAGAGTTGCTCCACCCGTCGGGTCAGGGCCCGGTCGGTCAGATCGTAGAGTAGGGCGTTCTCCAGCGCGATCGCCACTTGGTTGGCGAAGGTGGTCAACAGTTCCACCTCAGCAGGAGGGAAGACGTGGGGCTGGCTGTAGTAGACGGTAAGCGAGCCCAGAACCCGCTCCCGGCCCCGCATCGGAGCATCGGCAAAAGCAACAAAGCCCTCTTGCTCGGCCAGCGGGAGGAGATAGGCCAGAGAGGGCTCCTTGCGGATGTCGGGGACGATGAGGGGGTAGCGGTCCAAGATCACCTGCCCCCGTCCTTCAGGCTCGATGGGAATGTGCTGAGATTGGGCGACGAAGTTCTCGCTCAGCCCCCACGAGGTGTGCAGAGACAACTCTCTCCGCTCCTCATCTAACAGGAAGATGGCCGCTTTCTGGCAGTTGAGGGCCTGGACCAGGGAGTAGACGACGACCTGCAGGATCTCATCTGGGTCTAGTGAGGAACTGGCGACGGCTGCCAGGGTGTTCAGGGTGGCCAGTTCGTCTGCCCGCATCATCGCTTCGGCGTAGAGTTGGGCGTTCTCGATGGCCACACTGGCCATATTGGCGACCACCTCGAGCGTGGAGAGGGTCTCCTGGGTGAAGGCCCCAGGCCGATCGGAGACCATCTCCAGCGTGCCGATGAGACGATCGCCGCTCAGAAGGGGCACCCCCACGTAGGCGCGGATGAAGAGCGCCGCCTTTCCCGTTGGGGGCTGCAGTTCCGAAAGCCGGGAGGTATCGGGGACCAACAGGGGGGTCCGGTGCTGGACAATCCAGTCGCTGTACGTCTGGTTCGCCCAATGACCGCTGTTCTCCTCGCCCGAGGGGAGGTCCTCGTTCGCTTCCCGGCGCACGATCAGGCTGTTCGACGCCTCGTCCCAGAGGCAGACCCTGGCCGCTCGGTAATCCCCTAGGGTCCGCAGGTTGTCCAGGATCGCCTTGAGCACGGTGTCCAGGTCCAGGGAGGCGTTGATGGCCTGGGCGATCTGGTTGAGGGTGGAAAGCTCGTGGGCTCGACGCTTCTCCTCGGCCAGAAGAGCCTCGGTGGTGGTCACGTCCCGGAGCAGCAGGGTGACGACCAAGGAGCCATCCAAGGGGATCCGCTGGCACAGAGCCTTCATCGAGCGATCGCCCACCTGGAGATGGCACTCCCCTCCGGCCTCCAGGAGGGAGAGGAAGGCACCCTGGGGGACGATGGTGGAGGTCAAGTCGCGGAGCTCACCACCACCGGGCTGGACGCCCAGCCACTCCTGCGCCACGACGTTGGCGAACAGGATCTGTCCCTGCGGGTCGGCGACCAGTATAGCATCTTGGAGGTTATTCAGGATCCGCTGGAATTCGTCGAAGGACCGGCGGGCAGTGATGGAACGGCGTCGTAGGCCCCAGCCCAACCCCAGCAGTGTGATGACGATCAACAGCAGTAGCCAGTACCCATTCATCGGCTCAGTGTTGGCTCTCGAATCGGTATCCGACGCCGTGCTCGGTGAGAATGTAGCGGGGGTTCTTAGGATCGGGTTCCAGTTTCCGACGCAGGTGCCAGATGTAGACCCGTAGGTAGTCTACATCGTCAATGTACTCCCAACCCCACACCTGCTCGAGCATCTCCCGATAGGTCAGAACGCGCCCGGCATTCCGGATGAGCAGGGCCAGCAGATTGTACTCGGTGGGTGTCAGTTTGACAGGTTGACCGTTGACCGTGACCCGCCTTTTGGCTGCGTTAAAGCTCAGCCAACTGTCCGCGTACAGCGGTTCCTCCGATGAGGCCATCTCCACAGGGCCCATCGCTGCCCGGCGTAGGTTGGCCCGGATACGAGCGACCAGGACCGGCAGTTCAAAGGGTTTGACGATGTAATCGTCCGCCCCATCCTCCAGCCCCCGCACGATGTCCTCTTGCCGTCCTTGGGCAGTCAGCATAATGATGGGCACGTTGGAGACCTCGCGGATCCGTTGACAAACTGTCCAGCCATCCATCTGGGGCATCATAATGTCCAGCAGCACCAGGTCTGGATGGTGAAGGTAGACCTGGCGCAGCCCCTCGCGCCCATCGTGGGCCACCAGGACCTCAAACCCCTCTTGGGTGAGATGGCGGCGGACCAGCTCGGTGATCAACCGGTCATCGTCAATGATCAGGATGGTGGCCTGTTGTTGGGTCATACCGGCATTCCTCCTGCGGGGACATTATACCACATATTGTCCAATCTTGCACTGGGGGTAGGGGGCGACCGTCACGAGTGCAGTGCCGGTCAAACCGCCTGATGACCAATTCCACCGCATTGTTGGTCTTGGGAATCACCCGGCTCTCGATGCCATTGACCAGGGTAGGCCAATGCCGCTCCAGAAACTCAAAGATGACCACGGCCCCAGGCCTCTCTTTCACATAGCGCTCCCGCAAGGCCATCACCGCTTCGTACCGCTTCTGCGCCGTGCGTTTGGTCCTGGCCTCGAAGATGTGGTAGATCTTCCCCTTCAGGGCCTCGGCCTCCGGATGGGTCTCGGCGTAATCCGCACCATAGACCTCCTTGAAGTGCTCCTGCACATTCTGCAAGGCGTGGAAGATGCATTGATGGTGCTGAGCCTTGGGGAAGACCTGGGCGATGAGAGGGCCGTAGTCCACCCGCAGGTCGGTCACGATCACCCGGGGGTGATACCCCTTGGCCCGCAAGGCCAGCAGGAAGGCTTGAGCACTCTCTTTGGTGTTGTGGGGATAGATGGCGATATGCAACAGGTCATAGGTG
>WFUY01000101.1 GCA_015484715.1 Thermoflexales bacterium
ACCGCCGACCGCCGATCAAGCGGCAAGCGGCAAGCAGCAAGGGGCAGGGGGCAAGGGGCAAGGACCAAGTGACCAAGTGGCCGACCGCCGACGGCCGACCGCCGACCGCCGATCAAGCGGCAAGCGGCAAGCAGCAAGACCAAGCGACTACGTGACCACCCGACCACCCGACCATCCGACCAAGCGACCTAGCGGCCTAGCGGCGGACCGGGGACTGTGGACTGCGGACTGCGGACTGAGGACTGCGGACCACTCGCCCCCTCACGAGACCTCGACCCGCCGGTAGTCAATCTGCGTGTAGCCGCTCCCCCAGGGGTCGCCCCGTTCGTAGGTGCCCAACCCCGCCTGAGCCGCCAGCTTGAGATAGTCATCCCGGTGGCCCGCTTGAGGATGGTAGACCGGCTCCGCATCCAGGATGTCCAGCATCACGCAGTCCACCGCCACCTGGTCGGAGGAGAGGAAGAGACTGTTGGGGGCCTGGTCGCCGAAGGTGCTCCAGCGGCGAGGCTCGGTGTTGGTGTTGCCCAGAGCCCCAAAGAGCCCATCCCCCAAGACCAGCACCGTCTTGTCCCGGATGTGGGGATTCAGGCAGATGTCCACCAGGGGGCTGTAGCTGGTGCTGTAGAGGGAGTTGGTGGGGTTGATGTAGGAGTGCAGGTCGTCGTTTCCCGCCCCTCGGACGTACTCGATGGTGCCGAAGTGGTTCTTCAGCCCCAGCGTCACGCCGCTGATGCCGTGGTCCTTCAAGATGGGCACGTTGATCAGGTAGTCGGCGTTGATCACCACATCCGTCAGCCGTCGGTTCTTGAGGTTGGGATGTTGGAAGGTGACCTCAGCGTTGGGATCGTTGCTGGTGAAGGTGGCATCCTCCCGGCATCCCTTGCTGATGTCGTCGAAGAAGCGCACGCCGCTGTAGAGGCAGCCGTTCACGAAGCGGTTGGGGAGCGCCCGGGAGGCGTCGAAGATCCAGATGTCGCTCTCGGCCACGCCGAAGCTCTTGAGCGTGGCGATCAGGGCGTTGACCGGCTCGATCAGCCCATCTATCACGTTATCGCTGTCCGTGCAGGCCGAGTTGTTGAAGTTGACCTTGATGGCGATGACCTGCCCTGACCGGTAGTTGGGGAGCAGTTGTTGCCAAGCGGCCTGCGCCGAGTTGGTCCCCGTCAGCGCTTTCAGCCCCTCCTCGACCATCGTGTTGACCACCGATTGGTTGACATAGTCACCGTACCAGCCCGTGCTGAAGTCCCATGACGTGGCGTTGGCGGCGTGGACGTGGACGACGCGAGAGGAGCCGGGTTGAGGCGTGCTTCCGGGCGTCGGTGTGGCCGTGGCGGTGGGCGTTGCCGTAGGCGTTGAGGTCGGTGTAGCCGTAGCGGTGGGCGTTGCCGTAGGCGTCGGAGGCACAGACCTACTCACGTAGGGGAGGTAGGACCGAGGCGTCAGGTCGAGGGTCTGCGCCCGGGGGGCCTCACCGGCCAGCCAGGAGAGCAACGCTCGGCCCGTCAGCAGCCCTCCTCCCAGGGTAACCAGTCCCTTCAACAGGTCTCTACGGCTGATCCGTCGCACATTCCCAGAGTCCTTCCCGTCTGCAGCCATTGTACTCTCCCTCCCACTAGGTCCTCTCTCAGGCTCCCCCCGCAGGTTCCTCCTAGCGTGACCTGCGGGAGGGTGACATTAGCTTAGCACAAAATCCGCAAGCTGCCCATAGTTCTGCGGTCCTCCGGCTCATTTCTTACAAACTTTTAACGCCTTTGCTACTCCCCTTTAACCTTTCGTCCCTATACTGGGGCCAGGCGCGGGAACAATAAAGGCGACTTGTGGGTCGCCCTATGGTTAGGTCCGGGTAGGGTGCGACGTCAGAACAGGTGAGGGAAGCGCGGTGATCTCCTGCACAGTGGCCATCATGGCTTACAACGAAGAGGCGAATATCGGTCGGCTGCTGGAGGCCCTTCTCCAGCAGCGGCTGAAGCGCGTCCAGATCGTCGAGATCGTGGTGGTGACCAGCGGCTGCACCGATGGGACCGACCAGATCGTGGCCTCCTACGCCCGCCGCTACCCCCAGGTCCGCCACCTGCGCCAGCCTCGGCGCGAGGGCAAAGCCTCCGCCATCAACCTGGCGCTGCGCACCATCCGTCAGGAGGTCATCGTCCTGCACAGCGCGGACACCATCCCGGCCCCTGATGCCATCGAGCACCTGGTCCGCCCCTTCGAGGACCCCGAGGTGGGGATGACGGGCAGCCGTCCGGTGCCCACCAACGATCCCCGCCGCTTTATGGGCTACGCAGCCCACCTGGAGTGGCAGCTCCACCACCAGATCTCGTTGCACCGCCCTAAGATGGGCGAGGTGATCGCCTTCCGCAACATCTTCCGCCAGATCCCCTACGATTCGGCGGTGGACGAGGCGAGCATCGAACCCCTCATCCGGGGGCAGGGGCTGCGGCTGGTCTACGTGCCCGAGGCGATCATCTACAACCGGGGGCCGGAGACGCTGTCCGACTTCCTTAAGCAGCGACGACGCATCTATGCCGGCCACCTCTACGTCCGGGATATGCTGGGTTACCGGGTCTCGACGATGAGCGGCCGGCGCATCCTCCCCCTCTTCCTGAAGGAAATCCTCTTCCCCTCCCCAACGCCGCCGGTGCCGGGCCAACCGGCTCGTCGGGTGGGTCGGCTGCGCCACCTGGTGTGGGGGCCGCTGGTGGCGGCCCTGGAGCTCTACGGTCGCCTGCTGGGACGTTGGGACTACACCATCTGGCGGCGCAAGCCCTTCGTCTGGCCGGTCGCCGAGACGACCAAAGAGGTGGTCGAGGTCGGGCAGGTCGGCCTGTAGGAGCCTCTCCCCTCCCGAGGCGACGATGTTCCACGTATTATGGCGCATCCCCCTCTACCAGCTCAGCCGATGGCTGGGCTGGCCGAGGATGCTCCCCATCAACCTCACCCTCTCCCCCTCCCCCCGCTGCAACTCCCGCTGCCTGACCTGCAACATCTGGATGAAGCGGGAGGATGAGCTGACGATGGAGGAGTGGGAGAAGGTGCTGCGGAGCCTGGGCCGGGCTCCCTACTGGGTGACCATCAGCGGCGGAGAGCCCTTCCTCTTCCCCGATCTGGTGCCCTTGGCCCAGGCCGTCTGCCACTACTGCCGGCCGGCCATCCTCAACATCCCCACCAACAGCTTGCTCTACCAGCGCATCCCCCCAATGGTCCAGGCCATCGCCGAGAGCTGCCCCGACGTCCAACTCATCATCAACCTCTCGCTGGACGGGGTGGGGGTAGCCCACGACCGCATCCGAGGCGTGCCGGGCAACTTCGAGAAGTTCGAGCGCAACTACGCCGCCCTGCGCGAGCTCTCCCGGAGCCTCCCCAACCTGACCCTGGGCATTCACTCGGTCATCTCCACGTTCAATGTGGACCGGGTGTCCGTCCTCTACGATTACGCCTTCGGCTTGGCCCCCGACTCCTACATCACCGAGATCGCCGAGGAGCGGGTGGAGCTGGACACGGTGGGCAGCGGCATCACCCCTTCCCTAGAGGCCTACAGCCGGGCCATTGACGAGCTGGCGCAGCGGCTGGAGCAGCGGTCCTTCCGAGGGATCGCCCGCATCACCCAGGCGTTCCGGCTGGAGTACTACCGGCTGGTGAAGCGGTTCCTGGCCGAGGAGACCCAGGTGATCCCCTGCTACGCCGGCTGGGCCTCGGCCCAGATCTACGCCGACGGCACCGTCTGGCCCTGCTGCGTGCGGGCCGACGGGATGGGGAACCTGCGCGAGGTGGGCTATGACTTCAAGAAGGTCTGGTTCTCCCCCCAGGCCGACCGCATCCGGCGCAGCATCCGC
>WFUY01000102.1 GCA_015484715.1 Thermoflexales bacterium
CTTTCCCCCTACGTGCGGCCCCTGGGCGTCCACCCCGACCTGGTCACCCTGGCCGTCCTGAGCTGGAGTCTGTTGCGAGGGACACGGGAGGGAGCAGTCTGGGCGGTCATCGGCGGGATGGGGCCGGCCGAGAGGAGGTCCAGCCCCATCCCGCCGATGACCGCCCAGACTGCTCCCTCCCGTGTCCCTCGCAACAGACTCCAGCTCAGGACGGCCAGGGTGACCAGGTCGGGGTGGACGCCCAGGGGCCGCACGTAGGGGGAAAGGGTCGTCTCCAGCATGGCCAAGAAGAGCAGGAAGGGAACGGTGAAGTAGAAGCTGATCACGGTCCTGTTCCCTCCTCGGCGGGCGGTTCTTCCGGCGACACCGGCGTGAAGTCGGTGATCACCAGCACCATCTCCACCCGGTTGAAGTCCACCGCCGGACGCAGGCGGGCGCTCTGGGCCAGCTCGATCTCCTGTCTCTCGACGGCGATTACCTGACCGATGATCAGGCCACGGGGTAGGTTGCCCCCCAGACCCGACGTCAGCACCAGATCGCCGATCTGGACCGTCTCCTCCTGGGGGATCCAGACCATCCAGAGGCTGCCATCGGGGCGACCTTCCACCGGGCCGGTGACCCGGGAGCGCTGGATGAGGCCGCTGACCCGGCTGCTCGGATCGGTCAAGAGCTGCACCTTGGCCCAGCGCAGCCCCACCTGGGCTACTCGCCCGACGAGGGTCCCGCCCTCGGTGACGACGGGCATCCCTACCGCTACCCCATCGGTCTCCCCTCGGTCAATGATCAGGTAGCGCAGGTAGGGGTTGGGATCGCTGCCGATGACATCCGCTACCTCGACACCGGCCTCGGCCCGGTCAATCACCTCGCTCCCCAGCACCCGGTAGGTGGGGTGGGCCTGGGCGAAGCCGAGGAGTTCCAGCAGCCGTCGGTTCTCCTCGCTCAGCCCTTGGAGCCGCAGGTTCTCGGCCACCAGGTTGTTGTTCTCGGCCTGCAGCCGGGCGATCTCCTCCTGGAGAGCTTGGATGTCCCGCGAGGTCTCGAAGAGGCTGCTGAGCCCCCCCACGGCGTCGGCCAAGGTTCGCTGGAGCGGGCTGATGACCAGCAGGGCCAGGTTCTCCAGGGGTTGTAGCTGGCCCGCCTCGTGGAGCGCCAGGCTGAGGACGGTCAGCAGGGTCAGGAGCAGCAGGGTCCAGGTGCGGCTACCGGAACGGTTCATCGGACCTGTCTGACGAAACGAGAGCCCGATCCAGGACCGGGCTCAGGCAGCAGGAGGGGCTGGACGGGATCGGTTTCTCGAATCTCAGGACGGGAGAGTCGGGCCGGACGGCGCCGCGCTCTCAGGGCCGACCGATGTCACAGGCCGGTGGGATAGCCGGAGTAACGGGCGTAGGGAGAGGGGGCCATCGCGCCGCTGTGGCTGCGCCGGTCGGTCCCCACCAGAACCTGGCGCAGGGAGTCCAGGTCCTCCAGGACCTTGTTGGCCCCTCGGGCGACGCAGGTCATCGGGTCTTCCGCCAGCCAGGCGCGTATCTTCGTCTCCTCGGAGATGCGCTGGACCAGGCCGTGGAGCTGGGAGCCACCGCCCGCCATAGCGATGCCCGTTTCCATCAGGTCGGCGATCAGCTCCGGCGGTGTCTCGTCAAGCGTGCTGCGCACCGTCTCGACGATGGTGTTCACCGAGTTGGAGAGGGCCTCGCGGATCTCGATGCTGCTGACCTCGACCGCATCGGGCAGGCCGGTGACCAGGTTCCGGCCCCGCAGCACCATCGTCTTCTCTTCGGGGAGGGGGTGAGCCGAGCCGATGGCGATCTTGACCCGCTCGGCCATACGCTCGCCGATGAGCAGGTTGTACTTCTGGCGGGCGTACTGCATGATCTCCTCGTCCATCTCATCGCCAGCCACCCGAATGGAGCGGCTGACGACGATTCCCCCCAAGGCGAAGACGGCCACTTCCGTTGTCCCCCCACCGATGTCAATGACCATGCTGCCCCGGGCCTCGGTGATGGGGAGGCCGGCACCAATGGCCGCCGCCATCGGCTCTTCGATCAGGTAAGCTTCGCGGGCTCCGGCGGAGAGGGCGGCGTCGTAGACGGCCATCTTCTCCACCTCGGTGACACCACTGGGGATGCCCACGACGACCCGAGGGCGGGGGATGGGGATCAGCAGGTGCTCGTGGGCTTTGGTGATGAAGTAGCGGAGCATCGCTTCGGTGATCTCGAACTCGGAGATCACCCCATCGCGCAAGGGGCGGATGGCGACGATGTGGGCCGGCGTCCGTCCTACCATCTCCTTGGCCTCTGCTCCGATGGCCAAGGGCTGGCGGGTCTTCTTGTTGATGGCGACCCAGGAGGGTTCGTTGATGACGATCCCTTTTCCCCGGACGCTGACCAAGGTGTTCGCCGTGCCCAGATCAATGCCGATGTCCAGGGAGAACAACCCCAGGAGGGCGTTGATAGGGTTCCACACAGATCGCTCCTTCGCTGCGCAGACCTGACGGCGTCAGGCGCGTGGGCTTTTGACCAGCCGATGATTATACCACAAATCCAGGGGAGAGCCAAAAAGGCAATGCGATGAGGGCTGAGGCACCGAGGGGTGTAGGGCAGTTTTTCTCGGCCGCCGTCGGCCTCCCTCAACGGCTTGGACTTGGGCGATCGTTGGAGAGCAGACGGCGGTAGAGGGCCACCAGTTGCTCAGCAGCCTTCGACCAGGTGAAGCGGCGGGCTTGGTCCAGCCCCCGTCGGACCAGGGCCTCGCGCAACGGTCGGTCGGACAGCAGGCGGGCCATCGCCCGAGCCATCCCTTCCACGTCCGTCGGCTCCACCAACAGGCCGGCCTCCCCCACGACCTCGGGGAGCGAAGAGGCGTTGGAGGCCACGACAGGAACCCCACAGGCCATCGCCTCCAGGAGGGGGAGGCCGAACCCTTCGTACAGGGAGGGGAAGGCGAAGAGGGACGCCGACCGGTAGAGGGCCGGCAGGTCCTCGTCGGCGATGAAGCCGGGGAAGTGCACCCGGTCCGCCACCCCCAGCCGCTCTCCCTCGGCGAAGATGGCGTCGAAGAGCCACCCCCGCCCTCCGGCGATCACCAGATGGGGAGGCGTGCCTTCCCAGGTCACCCCCATCGCCGTGAGTCGGTGGAAGGCCCGGATGAGGCGCACGTAGTTCTTGCGCGGCTGGAGTGTGCCCACGCTGAGGATGAAGGGGGCGTCGGGCAGCCCGTAGCGGGTCCGGAGACGACCCCGCTCCCCCGGCTCCTGCCGGGGGATGAACCGGGCATCTACACCGCTGTAGAGCACCGTGACCTTCTCCGCCGGTGCGCCGTAGAGGGCGATCAGGTCCTCGCGGGTCGCCTGGGAGTCGGCCAGGACGTGGTCGGCCCGGGCCACGGAGCGGGGCACAACCCGGTTCAGGTAGCGCCGCAGCGCCGGCGTAGCCGTCTCCGGCGCGCGCACGAAGGAGAGATCGTGGACGGTGAGGAGGGTGCGCGTGCCGGGCCGGGTGGGAGGCAGGACGAAGTCGGTGGCGTGGAAGAGGTCCAGCGGGCCGGTGAAGCGCTCGACGGGCAGGGGGAGGCGCAGCCGGTGCCAGAGGCGGGCTAGCCAGCGGTCGGAGAGGGGCGAAAAGCGCAGGGAAAAGTTGGGGGGGAGGGCAGGCCGTGCGAACCGGTCCGAGGGACCGGCGATGAAGAGGAGGTAGGACGTCTCCTGGTCGAGGGCGGCTAGGGCACGGACCAGCTCCCGGACGTAGCGTCCGATCCCGCCGCCCTGGTGGACCGCCGGAGTGTAGTCAATGCCGATCCGCATCACGCCCCTGCATCCCCTTCCGGGGTGCTCATGGCCCTACTCGACGTCGTTGTAGGTCCAGTAGCGGTTGACGAAGAAGTTCCAGAACATCACGATGCCCACCGCCAGGGCCAGGGCCAGGTTGTTGCCCAACCGCTGGGCGGTAACCGGCCCCCACGCCGTCAGGTGGGCGACCAGCCGCCCCAGGGGCCTCCGGGTGAGCCAGAGGATGGGGATGCGAATGACGATGCCGGCCGCGTTGACGACGAAGAACTGGAGGAACTGCCCTGCCACCGGTTTGGAGCGGGAATCCGGGTAGGTCCAGTAGCGGTTCCAGAGGAAGTTGCTACAGATGGCCAAGACGAAGGAGATGGCACCGGCCAGCTCAGGCAGCAGGCCAAAGACGTTGACCATCAGGTTAAAGGACCCAAAGTCTACGACGGCCCCGATGGCTCCGACAATGCTGAACTTGACGAACCGTTCCAGTTCCTTCTGATTGGCCCGGGCCAGGGCCAGGAGTCGCCCGGTGAGAGGCGAGCTTTGGTTGAGCATTACGTCATCCTCGATGGTTGGCTACCCAAGGCGATCATCGGACAAGGCGGAGGGATTATACCATCCTCCTGACAGACCAGCAAGATCGCTGTGGTCCCTATCGTCGGTTCGGTGTACAATACGCCCACTCTCATCCCTACGGATCATCGGAGGAAACGGTTTATGGCTCAAGGACAGACCCCAGACCTATTGGCCTACTTCACCGAACGGACGGAGGCGATGGTGACCTTCCTGCGCCGGCTCGTAGAGATGGAATCCCCTAGCCACGACAAGGCGGCAGTAGATGCGCTGGGCCAGGTGATCGCCCAGGAGGCTCGGTCGCGAGGCGCGACAGTACAGGTGGTGCGCCAGGAGCGGTGGGGGGATCACCTGATCGCCCGGTGGCCTGGCCAAGATCCCCGCGTCCAGTTCCTGATCCTCTGCCACATGGACACCGTCTGGCCGGTGGGGCGGCTGGCCGAGCAGCCGGTGACGGTACGGGATGGCCGGCTCTATGGCCCCGGCACCCACGATATGAAGGGGGGGATCGTGATCACCCTGGCGGCGCTCCAGGGGTTGCGGGAGCTGGGCCTGGAGCCCCTGCATCCGGTCACCGTCCTCTTCACCAGTGACGAGGAGGTGGGCAGCCAGACCTCCCAGCCCCTCATCGAGGCGGAGGCTCGCCGGAGCTGTCTTGTCTGTGTGATGGAGCCGGCCACTCCTGAAGGGGGGATCAAGACCGCCCGCAAAGGGACGGGCATCTTCACCGTGGTCGCCCGGGGGGTGGCAGCCCACGCAGGAGCAGCCCACGATCAAGGGGTCAACGCCATCGAGGAGTTGGCGCACCAGATCCTCACCCTCCAAGGGATGACCGACTACGCACGGGGCACCACCGTCAACGTGGGGGTGGTCCGGGGCGGCGAGCGGCGCAACATCGTGCCCGACTGGGCGGAGGTGCTGGTGGACCTGCGGGTCTCCAGCCGGGCCGAGGGGGAGCGGATGGTGCAGGCGATCCAGGAACTCACCCCCCGGCTGCCGGGAGCGCGGTTGGAGGTGCGGGGCGAACTGCGTCGCCCTCCGATGGAGCGGGATGCCCAGATGGTGGCCACCTTCCGACGGGCCCAGGCCATCGCCTCCCGGATGGGGATCATCCTGCGGGAGGGGAGCAGCGGCGGCGCGTCGGACGGGAACTTTACGGCGGCGATGGGCGTGCCGACGC
>WFUY01000103.1 GCA_015484715.1 Thermoflexales bacterium
ACGGGGCTGTAGCTCAGCTGGGAGAGCGCTACAATCGCACTGTAGAGGTCAGGGGTTCGAGTCCCCTCAGCTCCACCAGAGGGGGCCTGCGGCCCCAGAGGGCAACCGACCTTTCCAAGGTACCCCATCTCAAAGGCGGCGAACAGGAGTAGTAGGCCATCCCCGCAGCGAGCCGGGAAAGACCAGGTGGAAGCCCGGCAAACGGTGCCCCCGGGGAGCGCCAGAAGGCCGAACTCGCCTGGGAGCCGTGGCTGCGAACGGACAACCCCAGTAGTAGCCACCGGGTCGCGCCCGTTACCGCGCTCAGAGTGGATGGACAGCGTGGGGCTGTAGCTCAGCTGGGAGAGCACCACAATGGCATTGTGGGGGTCAGGGGTTCGAATCCCCTCAGCTCCACCTGATTTTTTGTCCTGTCCATCAAACAGGGTGGTACCGCGGAGTGCCCCTTCGTCCCTGATCGGCGAAGGGGTTTTTGTATACGCCCGGTAACTGTTCACCCTCCCGCAGGTTAGGTGCGTTCCCGATGCGAAACCGTAGGTCAAATAGCCCATCGGGGCTGAAAGGGCCCTCGACCGGTGACCTGCGGGGGGTAGGTTGAGAAGCCCGTCCGAGGTGCAGGATTGGGCCGGCGAGGGCGAGAGGCGAGGGGGGAAAGCTCAACAGAGGACATAGCCGCAGCGGAGGAGCCTATGACCATCGCCAAGACCCCCTGGATCTGGTTCAACGGTGAGCTGGTGCCCTGGGAGGAGGCGAAAGTCCACGTCTTCACCCACGCCCTGCACTACGGCTCCAGCGTCTTCGAGGGGATGCGGGCCTACGACACCCCCCGGGGGCCGGCCATCCTGGGGCTGGAGCCCCACGTGCGTCGCCTGCTCAACTCCTGCAAGCTCTACCGGATGCCCGTCCCCTACACGCTGGACCAGCTCTGCGAGGCCATCCTGACCACCGTGCGGGCCAACGGCCACCGGGCCTGCTACATCCGCCCCCTCGTCTTCCGGGGCTTCGACACCTTCGCCCTGGACCCCCGCTCCTGCCCCGTGGAGGTGGTGATCGGCACCATCGAGTGGGGACGCTACCTGGGGGCCGAGGCCATCGAGCAGGGTGTGGACGTGGGGATCAGTAGCTGGCGGCGGATGGCTCCCAACACCTTCCCGGCGATGGCCAAGATCGGGGGGCAGTACATCAACTCCCAGATCATCACGATGGAGGCCCACGACCACGGCTACGTGGAGGGGATCGCCCTGGACGCCAACGGCTACGTGAGCGAGGGGAGCGGTGAGAACGTCTTCGTCGTCTACGAAGGGGTCCTCTACACCCCGCCCCTGGCCGCTTCCATCCTGGCCGGCGTGACCCGCCGCTTCGTGATCACCCTGGCCCGCGATCTGGGGTACGAGATGCGCGAACAGTTCATCCCGCGCGAGATGCTCTACATCGCCGACGAGGTCTTCCTCACCGGCACCGCCGCCGAGATCACGCCGGTGCGTTCCATTGATAGGATACCCATCGGCAACGGGGGGCGCGGCCCTGTCACACAGCGGCTCCAGGAAGCCTTCTTCGCCATCGTCAGCGGCGAGGCCGAGGACCGACACGGTTGGCTGACCTACGTCAACGAGACGGTGGCGTGACAAAACCAACGAGAAAGGGGGAACCGGAGTCTTGACCTTCACCGCCCACATCGGCGCCGGCGTCATCGGCGCCTACCTCATAGACGCCCTCATCTTCCACCGGCCGATGACGCCCGAGACGATGGGCGTTGCCATTGGCCTCAGCCTGCTGCCGGACCTGGACAGTGTCTACGTCCTGACGGCGACGAAGAACTGGCAGTTCAAGGACCGCAACCGGCACCACCGCTTCTTCAGCCACACGCCGCTCTTCTTCCTGAGCCTGGCGCTGCTGCTGACGCCTTTTCTGAACCTACGGGCCTTGACCCTCTTCATCGGGTTGACGCTGCTGCACCTGGTGCTGGACAGTTGGGCGACCGACGACGGGATTATGTGGCTCTGGCCCTTCCGCGAACGCCAGTACGCCCTGGTGCCCATCCAGGAGCGAGGGCCGGAACTCTTCGGGATGACCTACTACCGGCAACGGTACTTCCGCCAGTGGTACGTGGCCCTGGCCGAGCTGCTCCTGCTCCTGGGCGGCCTGCTCGTGGGCGTGCAAGTTGTCGGGTAAACCAGAGACTTGGAGTATCCGGGGGATGGGCGACATCTACCTGGAACTGATCGTCGCCAACGTACACGACTGGACCCGCCAGCGGGAGGTCTCGTTCCTCGTGGACACCGGCTCAACCCGCGCCTGGATACCCCAGGAAATCGCCGGAGAGCTGGGGATCGAGCCTGTCGGGACGGTACCCCTGGAGCTGGCGGATGGTTCCATCAAAGCGCTGCCCTATGGATTCTGCCTCTTCGACTTCGGAGGGAAGCGGATCGTGGGCAACGTGGTCATCGGGCCGCCGGGGAGCGAGCCCATCGTGGGCACCCACGTGCTCCAGGACTTCCGCGTGGTGGTGGATTTGGAACGACCCACGGTATCACGCCGTCGAGCGATGAGAGCCAAGTACGCGATGGGGGGAGAGCTATGACGGATCCATACGTGCCCCAGGAGATCGAACCCAAGTGGCAGCAACGGTGGGAGGCCGACGGGATCTACCGCGCCGTGGTGGACCCCGACCGCCCCAAGTTCTACTACCTGACGATGCTGCCTTATCCGTCGGGTGACCTGCACATCGGCCACTGGTATGCGATGACGCCCAGCGACGCCCAGGCCCGCTACTACCGGATGCGGGGCTACAACGTCCTCTTCCCGATGGGGTTCGATGCCTTCGGGCTGCCGGCCGAGAACGCTGCCATCAAGCACGGCATCCATCCCCGAGAGTGGACCTATGCCAACATCGAACGGATGCGCCGCCAGCTCCGTTCGATGGGCGCGATGTTCGACTGGGAGCGGGAGGCCGTCACCTGCGACCCCGAGTACTACCGCTGGAACCAGTGGTTCTTCCTGAAGTTCTACGAGCGCGGGCTGGCCTACCGGGCCAGGGCCGCCGTGGACTTCTGCCCCTCCTGCAACACCACCCTGGCCCGCGAGCAGGTCTGGGGGGAGGAGCGGGTCTGCGAGCGCTGCGGCACGCCGGTGGTCAAGAAGGACCTGGAACAGTGGTTCTTCAAGATCACCGCCTACGCCGAGGAACTGCTGGACTTCTCCCAGATCGAGTGGCCGGAGCGGGTGGTCACGATGCAGCGCAACTGGATCGGGCGCAGCGAGGGGGCCGACGTCATCTTCCGCTCCGAAGAAGGGGACGAGATCGAGGTCTTCACCACCCGGCCCGACACGCTGTGGGGGGCGACCTTTATGGTCCTGGCCCCCGAGCACCCGCTGGTGGAGAAGCTGACGACGCCGGAGTACCGGGAGGCCGTCGAGGCCTACCAGTACCAGGCCGCCCGCCAGAGCGAGATCCAGCGGCTGGCCCTGGACAAGGAGAAGACGGGCCAGTTCATCGGCGCTTATGCCATCAACCCGGTCAACGAGGCCCGCATCCCCATCTGGATCGCCGACTACGTGCTGATGACCTACGGGACGGGGGCGATTATGGCGGTGCCGGCCCACGACGAGCGGGACTTCGAGTTCGCCCTGAAGTTCGGCCTGCCCGTCATCCCCGTCATCGCGCCGCCCTCGGGTCAGGCCAAGAGCGTCCTGCGGGCCGGCAGCTACCGGGAGGGCCTGACCGAAGCGCTGCGGGAGGCCGGCTTCGCCTTCGAGGAGGCCGACGGCGACCTCCAGGTCACCCTGGACGAGGCGGACCGAGAGCGCTACATCGCCCTGGTCCGGTCCTACCTGAAGCCGGGCACCTGGACGGAGGTGGTCGGGGCCGGATGGGCCTTCGTCTTCGCCGACGGCCCGGTGATGAACGTCGGCTCCATCGAGGAGGAGCGCCGGATCCTGGAACGGTGCCAGGAACTGGACCCCGCCGTCCAAGCGAAGCGGACGGTGGCCGAACTGCTGTGGGACCAGGCCTTCTACCGGGACCTGCTCTTCCACGACGCCTACGAGCGGATGATCAACTCCGGTCCGCTGACGGGCACGCCCGGCGAGGAAGCGGTCCGGCGCACCACCGCCTGGCTGGAGGAGCGGGAGGTGGGTAAGGCCGCCGTCAACTACCGGCTGCGCGACTGGCTGATCAGCCGACAGCGCTACTGGGGCACCCCCATCCCCATCGTCTACTGCCCCGAGTGCGGGACGGTGCCCGTGCCCGAGGAGGAACTGCCCGTCCTCCTGCCTGAGGATGTGGACTGGAGGCCGACGGGGGAGAACCCCCTGCGCTACCACGAAGCGTTCCTGCACACCACCTGCCCCCGCTGTGGCGGGCCGGCCCACCGCGAGACGGACACGATGGACACCTTCGTGGACTCCTCGTGGTATCAGTACCGCTACCTGAGCCCTGACTACGACCAGGGGCCGTGGGACCCCGAGGAAGGGGCCTACTGGCTGCCGGTGGACCAGTACACGGGCGGCATCGAGCACGCCACAATGCACCTGCTCTACACCCGCTTCTTCACCAAAGTCCTGCGGGACCTGGGGCTGGTGGACTTCGATGAGCCGATGCTGCGCCTCTACAACCAGGGAACCGTCCTGGGCGAGGACGGGGAGAAGATGTCCAAGAGCCGGGGCAACGTCGTCGCGCCGGACGATCTGGTGGAGCAGTACGGAGCGGACACGGTGCGGGCCTACCTGATGTTCTTCGCCCGCTGGGACCAGGGCGGGCCGTGGGACAGCCAGGGGATCAAGGGCCCCCGTCGCTTCCTGGAGGACGTCTGGCGGCTGGTGCTGGAGCCGGTGGACCCGGCCCAGGCGGAGGCGACGCCCACCGAGGAGCAGGTGCGGGTGCTGCGCCGCAAGACCCACCAGACCATCAAGCGCTGCACCGAGGATATGGAAGCCTTCGCCTTCAACACCTACGTGGCCGCCCTGATGGAGTTCCGCAACGTGCTGCAGGAGGCGAAACGGACGCCCGTCGCCGGCAGCGAGGCCTGGGAGGAGGCCATCGAAACGCTCCTGCTGCTGATGGCTCCCATCACCCCCCACATCGCCGAGGAGCTGTGGGTGCGCACGGGCCGGCCCTACAGCATCCACCAACAGCGCTGGCCCACCTGGGACGAGGCCATCGCCGCCGAGGAGACCTTCACCCTGGTCATCCAGGTCAACGGCAAGGTGCGCGACCGGGTTGAGGTGCCGGTGGGCATCAGCGAGGAAAAGGCGCGGGAGATCGCCCTCGCCTCCGAGGCGGTCCGGCGCCGTCTGAACGGTCGGGAGCCCAAGCGGGTCATCTACGTCCCAGGCCGCCTGGTGAACGTGGTGGTGTAGGCCGCCATCGGGAGCCAACGCCGGAATCCCCGTCCTGGTGCCCCACACCGTCCAGACCGCTACAGCCCCGGAACCCCCATTCCGGGGCTGTTCCTCTTTTCCGCCACCGCTTGCCTCCCCCCGCCGGATGTGCTACAATGGGTGCAGGAGACCCGGATCGGCTGTCGAAGGCTGAAGAGGAGAGAGAGCGATGGCCCTGCCGATGATCGCCCCACCCCCTGTCCGTCGGGAGGAGCCGGACCTGCCCGCCGAGGGGGGGCCTTGGCCGGCCCAAGGGGAGTGGACCTACGAGGATTACCTGCGCCTCCCCGATGACGGACGCCGCTACGAGATCATCCAAGGAGTGCTCTACGTGACCGCCGCCCCCCGCTTCAACCACCAGTACGTCGTCGGTGAGCTTTTTGCCGCGCTCCGGGCCTACGTCCGCGAGCGCGGCTTGGGCGTTGTGATCCCGGCTCCCTTCGAGGTGCACCTGGGGAAGCGCATCCGCCCGGTCCAGCCCGACCTGATCTTCCTGCGGGCGGAGCGGCAGCCCTCGCCCGAGGCCGGCCACTTTGAAGGAGCCCCCGACCTGGTCGTCGAAGTCCTCTCCCCCTCCACGGCCCGCACCGACCGCGTGGTCAAGTTCTGGGTCTACGAGCAGAGCGGGGTGCCCGAGTACTGGATCGTGGACCCCCACGCCCGGTCCGTGGAGGTCTACCTGCTCCGGGAGGGCATCTACACCCTCCACGGCCAGTACGTCGGCAGCGAAACGCTCACCTCCCCCACCTTCCCGGAACTCGCCTTGCCCGTCCAGAGCCTCTTCCCCGAGCTGACCTGACCACCACTTGGAGCAACCCTCATAGCCGAGTCGTGACATCTGTCACTTGCCCTCGTGAAAAAGTTGTGCTAACCTCACAAAAGCCGGGGTCTCGCCCACCGAGAAGTTGCTTTCACCGCAAGGGCTCGGAGGACGCTGAGACACTGATGGACTCTCCGCTGAACTCACCACAATCTCTGTGCCCCTCTGTGCCTCTGGGGTGAATCTCGGACCTCAACCACACAAGCATAAATGGGGGTGAACTATGACCAGTAAGACGGTACCCAGCGACCTGGAAATCGCCCAGGCAGCAGAGCTCAAGCCGATCCTCGAGATCGCCGAGTCCATCGGCCTCACCGAAGAGGACCTGGACCTCTACGGCAAGTACAAGGCCAAGGTCCATCTGGACGTCCTAGAGAAATTTGCCGACCGTCCCCAAGGGAAGTACATTGACGTCACCGCCATCACCCCCACGCCCCTGGGGGAGGGCAAGACGACGACGACCATCGGCCTGACCCAGGCCCTGGGCCGCCTGGGCAAGAAGGTGATGACCTGCATCCGGCAGCCCTCGATGGGGCCTACCTTCGGCATCAAGGGGGGAGCCGCGGGTGGTGGCTACTCCCAGGTCGTCCCGATGGAGGACTTCAACCTCCACCTCACGGGCGACATCCACGCCGTCGGGGTGGCCCACAACCTGCTGGCGGCGGCCATTGACGCCCGCATCATGCACGAGGACCGCCTTTCCGATGAGCAACTGGCGGCCATCGGCCTGCGTCGGCTGAACATTGACCCTTACAGCATCACCTGGAACCGGGTGGTGGACGTCAACGACCGGGCGCTGCGCAACGTCATCATCGGCCTGGGCACCAAGTGGGATGGTCGCCCCCGCCAGAGCGGCTTCGACATCACCGTCGCCTCCGAAGTGATGGCCATCTTGGCCCTGGCCACCAGCCTCAAGGACCTGCGGGAGCGGCTGGGCCGCATCGTCATCGGCACCAGCAAGGCGCGGGAGCCCATCACCGCCGAGGATTTGGGCGTGGCCGGCGCGATGACCGTTCTGATGAAGGACGCCCTGATGCCCAACCTGATGCAGACGCTGGAGGGGCAGCCCGCCTTCGTCCACGCCGGCCCCTTCGCCAACATCGCCCACGGCAACTCCTCCGTCATCGCCGACCAGATCGCCGTCCGGCTGGCCGACTACGTGGTCACCGAGAGCGGCTTCGGGGCCGACTGTGGGATGGAGAAGTTCTTCGACATCAAGTGTCGCGTCAGCGGCCTCATCCCCAACGTCGTCGTCATGGTCGCCACCGTCCGCGCTCTCAAGATGCACGGCGGCGGCCCGCGCGTCGTGCCCGGCAAGCCCTTGGACCCGGCCTACACCGAGGAGAACCTGGAGCTGCTGGAGAAAGGGCTGGCGAACCTGGGCGCCAACATCCAGATCGCCAAGAAGTTCGGCATTCCCGTCGTCGTCGCCGTCAACACCTTTGCCACCGACACCGAGGCGGAGCTGGAGATGGTGAAGCGCTACGCGGTGGAGGCGGGGGCCGAGAGCGCCCACGTCTGCACCCACTGGCGAGACGGCGGTGCTGGGGCCGTCGAACTGGCCGAGGGCGTGATCGCGGCCGCCGAGAAGCCCTCCGACTTTCGCTTCCTCTATCCGCTGGACTGGCCCATCAAGAAGAAGATCGAGACCATCGCCAAGGAGATCTACGGAGCCGACGGCGTGGTCTACGAGGCGGCGGCCGAGCGCAAGATCAAGCTCTACACCGACCTGGGCTACGACAACATGCCCATCTGCATGGCCAAGACCCACCTCTCCCTCTCCCACGACCCCAACTGGAAGGGCGTGCCCAAGGGGTTCACCCTGCCCGTCCGGGACATCCGGGCCTCGGTGGGCGCCGGATTCCTCTACCCCCTCTGTGGCGAGATGCGCACGATGCCCGGCCTCCCCTCCCGTCCCGCCTTCTTGAATGTGGACCTGGATGAGGATGGGAAGGTTGTGGGCCTCTTCTAATCGCCATGGGAAACCCCTGGGGGCCGGTCTAGGACCGGCCCCACCTCTCCTGGATGGGCGTGCTGCCGATCCATCCCACCGGGGTGGGAAAGGAGGTGAAGCTGGAGAGACAGGCAACGGGGACCGGACTGAGGGCCTCCCTGTTGCCTGCTCTTTTCGCGTAGGATGGTGTGTGCTCTCACGAGCACCTGACAATGAGGAGGCAGTGCAATGGCTGTCGAGGAAGTCACTCCCACAGTGGAGGAGCTGCTGGCCAAGGCGAAGAAGCCCTCCGAAGACGCGATGCGGCTCCACCCCTTCTACCGGGGGAAGATCGAGGTCTTCCCCAAGTGTCGGATCCGAGATTTCGATGACTTCGCCATCTGGTACACGCCCGGCGTAGCCGCCCCATGCCGGGCCATCGCCCAGGATCCCGAACTGGTCTACGAGTACACCAACAAGTGGAACACCGTCGCCGTCGTCTCCGACGGTACTCGGGTGCTGGGGCTGGGGGACATCGGCCCCAAGGCCGGCCTGCCTGTGATGGAGGGCAAGGCGCTGCTCTTCAAGTACCTGGGCGGCGTGGATGCGGTGCCCATCATGCTGGACACCAAGGACCCCAACGTCATCATCGAGACGGTGATGCTGCTCCAGCCGGCCTTCGGCGGCGTCAACCTGGAGGACATCGCCCAGCCCAAGTGCTTCCGCATCTTGGACACCCTCCGCGCCCGGGCGGAGATCCCCGTTTGGCACGACGATCAGCAGGGGACCGCCACCGTCACCCTGGCCGGGTTGATCAACGCGCTGAAGATCGTGGGCAAGGAACTGGACAAGGTGCGGATCGCCTTCATCGGCACCGGCGCATCCAACGTCGCCTGCTCCCGCCTTATCTTCTCGGCCGGAGCCAAGCCTGAGCTGGCCGTCTTCGTGGACAGCAAGGGGATCTTGCACAAGGATCGGGAGGACATCTACTTGCGGCGCAGCGAGTTCGTGGACAAGTGGAAGTACTGCCAGATAACCAACGCCGAGGATCGGCGGGGCGGCATTCCCGAGGCGATGGAAGGCGCCGACGTGGTGATCGCCCTCTCCCGTCCGGGGCCGGGCACCATCAAGAAGGACTGGGTGGCCGCGATGGCCAAAGACCCCATCGTCTTCGCCTGCGCCAACCCCATCCCCGAGATCTGGCCCTGGGAGGCGAAGGAGGCCGGTGCAGCCGTTATCGCCACCGGGCGCTCCGACTTCCCCAACCAGGTCAACAACTCCCTGGGCTTTCCCGGTATCTTCCGGGGTGCGTTGGATGTACGGGCTCGGACCATCACCGACGAGATGTGCCACGCCGCCGCCCACGCGCTGGCCGGTATGGCCGAGGAGCAGGGGCTGACTCCCGACCACATCCTGCCCACGATGGATGAGTGGGAGGTCTTCCCCCGCGAGGCGGTGGCCGTCGCCTTGAAGGCCCAGGAGCAGGGGGTGGCCCGGCTCCAGCGGAGCGAGCAGGAACTCTACGAACACGCCGAGGCGATAATCCGCCGCTCCCGTCAGGTGACCCAATGGATGATGCGCGAAGGCTTCATCGCGCCCGCCGATTAAGTGAGAAAGGGGAGGAAAGCACGATGTACGACCTGATCGTGATCGGCGGTGGCCCGGCCGGCCTCACAGCGGCCATCTACGCCATCCGCAAGCGGCTGGACATGCTCCTCATCGCTCGCGATCTGGGCGGCAAGACCAACTACCGGCTGGCCCTGGAGGGTGTCGAGACCTACCAGGTCATTGACGGGCGGGAGGTGGTCAACAAGTTCCGCAGCGAGATCGAGTACCTAGACTTCGCCCACCACCTGGACAGCGTGGTGGCCGTCCGGGAGATCGAGGGCGGATTCCACGTGGAAACAGAGACGGGGAAGCACTTTGAGGCCCGGACCCTCATCGTGGCGACGGGCGCCGCGCCCCAGAAGCTGAAGGTGCCCGGCGAGAGCCGCTTTATGATGCGCGGCCTCTGCTACTCGGCCATCAGCTTTGCCCCCCTCTTCCTGGAACGGCCCACGGCGGTCATCGGATCGGGCAAGCTGGCCCACCGGGCGACGGCCGAACTGGCCCGCGTCTCCAATCAGGTCTACCTCATCGCCCCCGAGGAGGGGCAATTGGACACCCCCCTAGGTCGCCGCATCCAGGGGCTCTCCAACGTGACCATCCTGGAGGGCTATCGGGTCACCGAGATCAAGGGGGACACCTACGCCCGCAGCGTCGTCGCCCGCAAGGGGGACGAGGAGCGGGAGATCGCCGTGGACGGCACTTTCATCGAGTTGGACCTGCTGCCCCGCTCCCAGATCGTGGCCAGCCTGGTCGAGCTGGACGAGCAGGGCCGCATCAAGGTGGATGCTCGCAACCGGACCAGCAAGCCCGGCATCTTCGCCGCCGGCGACGTGACCAACGTGTGGGCAGAGCAGGTGCTCATCGCCATCGGAGAGGGAGCCAAGGCATCCCTAACCGCTTACGAATACCTGTTGGAGGTGGGGTCATGACAGCTCAGATCATTGACGGCAAGGCGATCGCAGCGGCCATCCAGGCGGAGCTGACCGAGGAGGTGCAACGCCTTAAGGAAACCCACGGGGTCGTTCCCGGCCTGGCCACGGTGCTGGTGGGGGAGAACCCGGCCTCCATCACCTACGTCAAGATGAAGCGCAAGCGCTCCGCCGAGGTGGGCATCCGCTCCTTCGGCTACGAACTGCCGGCCGATGCCTCCCAGGAAGAGGTAGAGGGCCTGGTCCGGGAACTCAACGCCAACCCGGAGATCCACGGCATCCTGGTCCAGCTCCCCCTGCCCCGCCACCTGAACGAGGAGGCGGTCCTGGCCGCCATCAGCATCGAGAAGGACGTGGATGGCTTCCATCCCATCAACATCGGACGGCTGGCGATGAAGGGGCGGGAGCCCCTCTTCGTGCCCTGCACGCCTGCTGGCGTCATTGAGCTGCTAGACCGAACGGGGGTGGAAATCGAGGGGAAAGAGGCCGTGGTCCTGGGCAGGAGCAACATCGTCGGCCTGCCCGTCTCCATGCTCCTGCTCCACCGCAACGCCACGGTGACCATCTGCCACTCCCGCACCCGGGACCTGCCGGCCGTCACCCGGCGGGCCGACATCCTGGTGGCGGCTGTGGGCCGCCCCCAGATGGTCAAAGGGGACTGGGTGAAGCCGGGGGCCGTTGTCATTGACGTGGGCGTGAACCGGGTGGAGGACCCGACGGCCAAGAGAGGCTACCGGCTGGTGGGGGACGTGGACTTCGAGGAGGTCAGAGAAGTGGCCAGCGCCATCACCCCCGTGCCCGGCGGCGTCGGCCCGATGACCATCGCCATGCTCCTCACCAACACCGTGCGTTCAGCCAAACGGGCGGCCGGCCTCTGACCCAGACGGGGCCGTCCACGAATGGGACACGAATACACGAATTAAGGACCGCCTCATTCGTGCATTCGTGAGAAATTCGTGGACGGCCCGCTACGGACCACTCTCTCGCTCACCTGTGGGTAATCACCGCCCCCGTTAGACTTGACAACGCTGTCCTCGGACGGTAAACTTCCAAAGCCAACACCCGCTGCGCCTTCCGCGTGCCCCTAGGGAGAGATCGCACCAGCCCGGAAACCCTCTATCGCGCAACCTGTGGACTGTAAGGAGGAAGCAGAATGGCCGTTGCAACCCTGGAGAAGAGCCTGGAGGAGAAAAAAGCTGCCCACCGGCTCCTGGCCGAGTACCGCTACGAACTGCGTCCGGTCCAAGGGGGCTACGCCAACCGCACCCTCTACATCAATCTCTCAGACCGGACCATCCTCGAGAAGCCCGTCACCCAGGAGATGAAGGACATCTTCACCGGCGGTCGGGGGTTCGCCCTCTGGCTGCTGTGGAACGCCGTGGACGGGGATACCCGCTGGGACGATCCGAAGAACGAACTGGTCATCGCCAACGGTCCCATCAGCGGCATCACCGCCTACCCCGGCTCCGGCAAGTCCACCGTGGTCACCATCTCCCCCCTCACCGGCTCGGTGATGGACAGCAACGGTGGTGGCTACTTCGGCCCCTACCTCAAGTTCGCCGGCTGGGACGCCCTGGAGATCCAGGGCAAGGCCGAGCGGGACGTGATCATCGTCATTGACGGCGACGAAGGGCGGGTGACCATCGAGGAAGCGCCCCTGGAGGACGTGGACACCCACCTGCTGGTCCGCGAACTGACGCGGATGTACGCCAAGAACGAGCGTGACCAGATCAGCATCTCCGTCGTCTCGGCCGGCCAGGGGGCCGACCACGTCCTCTACGCCGGGTTGAACTTGAGCTGGTACGACGTGCGGCGGAAGGAGGTCCGGGTGAAACAGGCGGCCCGGGGTGGCTCCGGTCGCGTCTTCCGGGACAAGAAGCTGAAGGCCATCGTGGTGCGCTACAGCGGCCTGCGCGGGGACAGCAACGGTCCGGTCAATATGGCGCTGATCCGTAAGGCGGGCCGGCGGATCAACCGGGAGATCGCCACCCTGGACGATGAGCAGAACCAGATGCGCCGGGTGGGCACCCCCTACCTGGTCGAGATTATGAACTACTTCGACCTGCTCCCCGTCCACAACTTCCGCTACGGTTCCCACCCCGATGCCCGCAAGATCGAGTCCGGCGTCTGGAAGAACCTCTTCACCCAGGGTGTGCCCGACGGCTGCTGGGCCGGATGCACCCTCTCCTGCTCCCACGGTGTGGACCACTTCCACCTCAAGACGGGGCCTTACGCCGGCCAGGCGGTGCTGGTGGACGGTCCCGAGTACGAGACGGTGGCCGGCGTGGGGGCCAACCTGGGCATCTTCGACCCCTGGGCGATCCTGGAGATCAACTTCTACTGCGACACCTACGGCATTGACACCATCAGCTTCGCCAACTCGGTGGCCTTCGTGATGGAGTGCTACCAGGAGGGGATCCTGAACCGGGAGCGCACCGGGGGCCTGGACCTGACCTGGGGCAACGCCGAGGCCGTGCTGGAGCTGCTGCACCAGATGGCCCGGGGCGAGGGGTTCGGGCGCGTCGTCGGCCAGGGCGTGCGCCGGATGAAGCAGTACTTCGCCGAGACCTACGGGACCGATCCCCAGTTCCTGCACGACATCGGCATGGAGGTCAAGGGGCTGGAGTTCTCCGAGTACGTCACCAAGGAGTCGCTGGCCCAGCAGGGCGGCTACGCGATGGCCCTCAAGGGGGCCCAGCACGACGAGGCCTGGCTGATCTTCATGGACCAGGTCCGCAACCAGCTTCCCACCTTTGAGGACAAGGCCGAGGCCCTTCACTACTTCCCCCTCTGGCGCACCTGGTTCAGCCTGCACGGGCTCTGCAAGCTGCCCTGGAACGACATCCTGCCTGCCAACAACGCCGAGACCGACGAGCCGGAGAAGGTGCCGGAGCACGTGGAGAACTACACCTGGCTCTACGAGGGGGTGACCGGCAAGCCGGTGACGCCGGAGGACCTGATCCTGCAATCGGAGCGGGTCTACAACTTCCAGCGGGTCTTCAACCTGAAGATGGGGTTCGGCACCCGGGAACACGACTACCCGCCCTACCGAGCAATGGGGCCGGTGACGGTGGCGGAGTACGAATCCCGGGCCGAGCGCTACGACCGGCAGTTGCGGGAGGAGGTGGGGGTTGACCCCGGAGGGATGACGACCGAGGAGAAGATGGCGCGGCTGCGAGAGTACCGGGAGGCCCGCTACGAGCAGCTTCTGGACGCCGTCTACGCCCGGCGGGGGTGGGACAAGCACGGCATCCCCACGCTGGAGACCCTGCGTCGGCTGGGGATTGACTTCCCCGACGTGGTGGAACTGGTCGAGAGCCGTCGCAGGGAACTGGAAGGAAGTTGATCACCCACCTGCCCGCAGCACCTTCCGCCGGAAGCGCTCGATCAGGCGGTCGAGGGCCTCGGGCTCGCCCTGAATGGACACGTGGGTGCGACCGAGCTGGAGCGCGCCGATGTGGGCCGGCGGCAGCTTCACCACCCGCGCGCTCCAGCTCG
>WFUY01000104.1 GCA_015484715.1 Thermoflexales bacterium
CTTGTAGGCATTGCTGACCAGGTTGGTCAGGACCTGAACCAGCCGGGTTCGGTCGCCCCGGACCAGAGGCAGGTCGTCCGGCACCTCCACGTGGAGCTTCAACCCCTTCTCCTCGATCTGGCTGCGGGTGCTGTTCAGCGTTTCCTCGATGACGGAGACGATGGGGACCGCTTCGATCTCCAGCCGCAGCCGGCCCGTCTCGATGCGGGAGATGTCCAGCAGGTCGGTGACCAGCTTGTTCATCCGATCCACGTTGGCGATGATCGTCTTGAGGAAGCCCTTCTGGGTCTCGTCCAGGCCGGCGCCCCCCATCCCCAACTCTAGCAGCCGGGCGTACCCCTTGATGGAGGTCATCGGGATCTTCATCTCGTGGGCGACGATGGAGACGAACTGGGACTTGGCCTCGTTGGCCCGCTTGACCTGCTCGTAGAGGCGGGCGTTTTCGATGGCGATGGCGGCGTGGTCGGCCAGGCGGGTGACGAATTCCAGGTCCTCCTGGCTGAAGGCCCCTACCGTCGGGCTCTCCAGGTTGATCACCCCGATCACCTTCTCCTCCCGACGGATGGGCACCGCCAGCTCCGCCCGGATCTCCGGCAGCACCGCCACGTAGTCGGGGTCCTGCTGGACGTCGGGCACCAGCGCCGGCTCGCCCGTGCGCAGGACCCGCCCGATCACCCCTCTGTCGGCCGGCCAGGGATGCTGCTGGAGTTCTTCGACCTGATCCTCGGGGTACCCTTGGCTGGCCGCCGGGAGGAGAACTTCCCGCTCCTCGTCCAGCACCTGCACCGTCCCCGCCTGAGCCCCCGTCATCCGAATGGCCCAATCGAGGGTCAGTTCCATCACCCGGGCGAAGTCCAGGGTCGCGTTCAACTCCCGGTCAATCCGCTGCATCATCGAGAGTTCGGCCACCCGGGCCTGGAGAGCCTGGTCCGTCTGGCCGAAGAGGCGGGCGTTCTCGATGGCGACGGCGGCGTTGCTGGCGAAGGCGGTGAGCAACTGGCTGTCCTCTTCGTCGAAGGGCGTCCCATCCAGCTTGTTGATCAGTTCGATCACGCCGATGGTTCGTCCCTTGGCCTGCAGGGGCACCGCCAGGATCGCCCGGGTGACAAAGGCGGTCTTCTGATCGGTTCCGGCGAACCATCGCTCGTCCTGGTGGGCGTCCTGAACGATGATGGGCTCGCCGGAGCGGGCGACGGCCCCCACGATGCCGGTGCCGGGGGGAAGCCGTACCCCCTCCAGGTCTTCGGCGGCCGGCCCCAGCGTCACGTGAAAGACCAGCTCCCCCGTCTCATCGTCCACCAGGAGCAGGGAACCGGCCTCGGCGTCCAGGATCTCCACGGCCTTTTCCATGATCAGGTGAAGCACCGACCTGAGGTCCAGGGTGGAGGTGATGGTCTGGCTCACCTCGTTCAGGGTGGCCAGTTGGCGGGCCCGCTTCTCCATCTCCTGGTAGAGCCGGGAGCGGTGCAGGATCAGGGCCGCCTGGTCGGCGATGGAGGAGAGGATCTGCAACTGCTCCTGGGTGTAAACGACGTTGGGATCGTGGCTGAAGACCCGCATCACCCCCAGCACCCGATCGTCGGCGTGGAGGGGCACCCCCATCCAGGAGCGCTGTCCGCCATCTCGGTGGCGGGGTATCACCCCCCGTCGCTCGCACTCCGCCACGTAGTTGTCCGTCAGGATGGGGCGGCCGGTGCGGATGATCTCGCTGCTCAGCCCCTCACCCAGCGGCCACTCGTCGTCCGGGTACTCCCGCTCGCCGTTGATCACGTAGAAGGCATAGGAAAAGCGCTGCTTCTCCTCGTCGTAGAGCACGATGGCGTAGTTGGTGGTGTCCAGGAGCCGGCTCGTCTGGGCGTAGACCAACTCCAGCAGGTCGTCAATCTCCACCTTGAAGCCGATCGTCTGGCCGATAATGCGCAGAACCTCTAACTCTTCCACTCGCTGCTCCAGTTTCGTAATCAGTCGGACCCGGTCTATGGCCAGCGCAGCCTGCCCGGCAATCGCCTCCAGATAGGCCAGATCGTCGGTCGTGTAGGGCTCGCCTGAGCGTCGG
Source organism: Thermoflexales bacterium (assembly GCA_015484715.1). Taxonomy (GTDB): domain Bacteria; phylum Chloroflexota; class Anaerolineae; order S140-20; family S140-20; genus S140-20. The sequence goes on from WFUY01000104.1 coordinate 2,057, forward strand.
ATGCCCAGGGCCAGCCAGCCGTGTTGCCCCAGCGGGACGAAGACCATCGCCCCCAGGGATTCCAACCGCTCCTTCTCCGCCGCCAGTTCGGCTGGCAGGTCCCGATCGGGTAACAGGCAGAGGGTCCTGCGCTCGTGGAGCAGGTAGCGCACCAGGGGACTCTCCGGTGTGAAGGCCACGGTGTGCTCCTGACCGACCGGCAGATACTGCTGAGCCCGCTCGTTCCATAGGAAGATGGACAGGCCGTTTGGGTGGAAGGCCGCCTCGATCCGTTCCTGCAGGGCCTCCAGCACCCCTGCCAGGTTCACGCGGGTGGTCAGGGCGTGGCTGAAGGCTTCCAGCTCCTGACGGTAGTCTAGCCGATCCCGGTAGAAGATGCGGTCCACGGAGCGCTGGAGCCGGGAGCGGGCGGGGTCGAGGATCAGGGCCAGCACGACGACCAGCGCGGCGACGGCGATGGGGTTGTCGGCCTCCAGGGCCTCTCCCAAGACAATGCTGGCCAGGTTCAGGGTGAGCAGGTAGCCACCGGCCACCAGCGCCGTCAGGATCAGGTAGCTCACCCCTTGCCTCACCATCCGGTCCACGTCCAGCAGCCGGTAGCGCACGATGGTGTGGGCGATGGCGAGGGGGAGGAAGATGAGGGGGATGAGGTGGAGGCCCGGCTGGAAGAGGGCTCCGTGCCCCATTGCTGCCGGCACAAGCCAGAGGGCCAACGGGACAAAGGCGAGGATCAGCCCCCACAGAATGATGCGGGCCTGGTGTCGGATGAAGGGGTCGGGATTCCGCAGGCGGTAGAGCATCATCGCCAGGAGGAGGAGGGCACCCAGGGCGGTGTAGGCGAAGCAGAGTTGCCAGACCGGACCGTAGCGCCAGGGGTGGGTGAAGTCGCTCGCCGTCACCAGCGCAGCCCCGATGAGGAAGGGGGCCGGCAGGTAGGCCAACAGGTGCAGTCGGGGCCGGCGGCGGATGAAACGGATGGGCCTGGGGAAGAGGAGGGCCAGGTCTATCAGCGCGGCCCCGATGAGCCCCAGCCCGACGCTCCAGAGGGGAACCAGCCAGTGGGTTGTGTAGAGGTCGAAGAGGCCCCCCAGCACCAGCGCTGCTGCCCCACTGAAGAGGGCGAAAGCCCGCCCGCTGGGCTCAAACCACCGGGCCGCGTAGACCCAGAGCCCCAACGCCAGGTAGGCACCGCCGATCAGATAGGGGATGAAGAAGTAATGGACGAAGTCCCGCAGCCGGAAAGCACGCAAGGTGACCTGCTGCTCGTACGCCGTCCCATCGGGTCGTTGAAGCGTGAGGGTGACTTCGTCGCCGGGTTGGTAGCGGCGCAAGAGGGGGGTGAGAGAACGGGGACCCGATAGGGGCTCCCCATCCAGAGCGATCAGCCGGTCCTGCCAGGGAGGGACGGGGCCCTCCCGGCTCCAGGCCACCACCCGCACGTTGTTGAAGACCAGTGTGGGTTCGAGAAAAGCGCCCAGGAATGGTTGTCGGTTCCACGACCAGGCCAGCAACGGCGCTGCCAGGTAGACGAGGCCGGCCAGGAGCAGTATGGCTCCTACCGGCAAATGAGCCATCCATCCGCGCCCTTCGCCTCTTGGCGATTTGCTTTCCACCGGCTCATCCTCCGCAAGCATGCAAGCCCCGCGATGGCGGGCAGGGGGCCCACCCTCCCCGGCCACCGTGGTCACAGGTCAAACCGCCCCCAATCCAGACCTCACAGAAAGCGCAAAGCGGGTACTCCGAGTATAGCAACTCTAGCACCCGCAGCGGTTACAATTCCGTTACAGATTGGTTGCCCACCTGGTCAAGCAGCCAACGGCAGGACGGTCGGGTCCTCGTGCAGCTTCCCATCCCCCTCCTGTTCCTCCGGGACCTCCTGCTCCAGCGCTGCCTCTAGAACCTCCCGGATGTCGTCCACCAGGACGCACTGGAGCTCCGAACGCACGTCCTCGGGCACATCGTCTAGGTCCGCCTCGTTGAGACGGGGCAGGATCACCGTTTTCAGGCCGGCCCGGTGGGCGGCCAAGACCTTCTGCTTGACCCCCCCGATGGGGAGCACCTGCCCCTGGAGGGTGACCTCGCCGGTCATCCCTACGTCGGAGCGCACGGGACGCCCGGTCAACAGCGAGACGAGGGCGGTGACCATAGTGACGCCGGCCGAAGGGCCATCCTTGGGCACGGCGCCGGCAGGCACGTGCAGGTGGATGTCCCGATCGTGGCAGGCCTGGGGCGGGATGCCCAGCGCTTCCGCGTGGGAGCGGACGTAGCTGAGGGCGATCTGGGCCGATTCTTTCATCACGTCGCCTAACTGGCCGGTCAGGATGAGCCGTTCCTTGCCCGGCATAGCGGCCGCTTCGACGAAGAGTACCTCGCCGCCCGTCGGCGTCCAGGCCAAGCCGGTGGCTACGCCGGGCTTTTCCGTGCGCAGGGCGGCCTCGAAGCGGAAGCGCGGCTTACCCAGCAGTTCCCGCACCCGCTCCGGCGTGATCACCACGGTCTCCGTCGCCTCGCCGGCGGCCACGCGGGTGGCCACCTTGCGGCAGACCCGCCCGATCTCCCGCTCTAGGTTGCGCACGCCGGCCTCGCGGGTGTAATCGCGGATGATGGTCCGCAGCCCCTCCTCGGTGAAGCGGATCTCCTCAGGACGTAGGCCGTTGGCCTTCAGTTGGCGCGGCACCAGGTAGTTCTGGGCGATGATCACCTTCTCGTACTCGGTGTATCCATCCAGGGTGATCACTTCCATCCGGTCCCGCAGCGGGGCCGGGACCGTCTCCAGGGTATTGGCCGTCGTGATGAAGAGCACCTGGCTGAGGTCAAAGTCCACGTCTAGGTAGTGGTCCCGGAAGGCGTCGTTCTGCTGGGGATCCAGGACCTCCAGCAGGGCCGAGGCCGGGTCCCCCCGCCAGTCGGCGCCGATCTTGTCCACCTCATCCAGCATGAAGACGGGGTTTTTACTCCCTACCCGGCGCAAGGCTTGGATGATGCGGCCCGGCATCGCGCCGATGTAGGTTCGCCGATGGCCTCGGATCTCCGCCTCGTCCCGCACCCCGCCCAGGGACATCCGGGTGAACTTGCGCCCTAGGGCGCGGGCGATGGAACGGCCCAGGCTGGTCTTCCCCACCCCCGGCGGGCCGACGAAGCAGAGGATGGCACCCATCCCCTCGTCGGCGGAGACCTCCCTCTCCTCTCCATCGGCCTCTGCCTGCCGCTCCAACCGCAGCTTACGCACGGCCAGGAACTCCAAGATGCGGTCCTTCACGTCCTGCAAGTCGTAGTGGTCCTCGTCCAGCACCCGGCGGGCGTGGTTGATGTCCAGGTTGTCCTCGGTGACCGTGTCCCAAGGGAGCTCCGTCAGCCAGTCGAGGTAGGTCTTGATGACCGAGTACTCGGCAGCCTGGGGAGGCATCTTCTCCATCCGGCCCAGCTCCCGCAGTGCCTCTTTGCGGGCCTCCTCGGACATATGGACCGCCTCGATCTTCTGCCGGTATTCCTCGATCTCCGCCCGGGTCTCGTCCACCTCGCCCAGCTCCCGTCGGATGGCCTCCAACTGCTGGCGCAGGAAGTACTCCCGCTGCGCCTTATCCATCTCCTCGCGGGCCTGCTGCTGGATCTTCTGGCCCAGTTCCCGCAGTTCCAGTTCCCGGGTCAGGATGGTGATGAGGCGGCGCATCTTCTCGGCGATGTGGTCGGCCTCCAGGATGGCCTGGGCCTCCTCCACCTCGGTGCGCACGTTGGCCGCCAACAGGTAGAGGAGAAGGCGGGGGCTCTCCAACTGGGCGATGAAGTCGGCTGCCTCGTCGGGAAGCTGAGGCATCAGGGGAACCAGCCGGCGGGCCACATCCAACAGGCTGCGCCGAAGGGCTTCGACCTCCAGGCTCTCTTCCACGATGTCGGGGGCCAACTCGATGCGTGCCTTCAGGTAGGGTTTCACCTCCGTCCATTCCTGGATGCGGAAGCGCTCCAGCCCCTGGACGAAGACGGAGAGGGAGCCATCGCTCCCCTTCACCACCCGGTGGATGTAGGCTACCGTCCCCATCTGATGCACTTGGTCGGGGCCTGGCTCTTCCATTTCAGGGGTCTTCATCGCCACCAGGCCGATGATCCGATCGCCGCTCACAGCCTCTTCAATCAGCTTCACCGAGCGGGGGATCCCCACCGCCAGGGGCATCAGGACGAAGGGATAGGCAACGGTGTTCCGCAGCGGCAACACCGGGACTTCCGTAGGGATGCGCCGGATCAGATCGTCGTGCTCGTCGCCGGTACCGTTGAACCAGGGTAACATCGCCTCGCTCCTCTCCGCTTCTACACGGGTCGCTCTCGGACTCACTTCAACGGTATCTATTCAGCCAGCCTACCCTCCCGCAGATCCACCGGTTGAGGGCGCTTTTAGCCCCGATGGGCTATTTGAAGCGCGGTTTCGCGTCGGAAACGCGCCTAACCTGCGGGAGGGTGAACGGTTACCGTCAACGTTGGAGTATACCATAGTTGTGTTAGATTCTCATCAGAATTTCGCTAACGCTGTATTAGAGCCGGGGGGAGCCGTCCGTCCTGCCACGGCTCCCCCCTTTTCCGTGAGCTTTCGAGCCCGCCTAAGGGGCCAGGAACTGACGCAGGATACGCCCGTACTTGCCCTGGCGCAGCTTGTCCAGGGCCTCGTGTTCGATCTGGCGGACCCGCTCGCGGGAAAGCCCAAAGGCCTGGGCGACCTCCTTCAGGGTCCGCTTCTTGCCGTCCTGAAGGCCGTAGCGGAGGCGCAGGATCTGGACTTCGCGCGGCGTCAGATCGTGCATCGCCTCCTGCAGCAGTTCGTGCAGCAGGTGGCGGTCAATCTCCTCCTCGGGGGAGAGGGCGCTCTCGTCCTGCACGAAGTCCGCCAGCTCCGCGTCCTCCTCCCGGCCCGCCGGCTGGTCCAGCGAGATGGTGTCGGCGGTCAGGCGCAGCAGGTCTCGGATGGCCGACACCTCGTCGCCGGTGTGACGGGCGATCTCCTCGGGCGTAGGGCGCCGCCCCAGCTCTTGTTCCAGTTGCTGGATCACCTTGATGGTCCGCCGGAGCCGGTCCCCTGTGTGCACCGGCAGGCGGATCGTCCGCCCTTGGTCGGCCAGGGCCCGGGTGACCGCCTGGCGGATCCACCAGGTGGCATAGGTGGAGAAGCGGTTACCCTGGCGGTAGTCGTACCGGTCCACCGCCCGCATAAGACCGACGTTCCCCTCCTGGATCAGGTCGGCGAAGGGGAGGCCATAGCCCCGATACCGCTTGGCGATGCTGATCACCAGCCGGGTGTTGGCCTGGCTCAGACGCTCCCGGGCGGCCTGCCCGGCCTCGACCAGGGCCTGGAGCCGGGCCCGCTCGGCCGGATTCAGACCATCTCGCTTGAGCGCCTTCTGGGCCCGCTTCCCCCGCTCAATCTGCTTGGCCAGTTGGACTTCCTCCTCCCAGCTCAGCAGCGGCTCCTGGCCGATGTCCTGGAGGTAGAGGTCCAGGGTGTCCTCGGTCATCAACTGCTGGGTGGGAGGTGTCGGCTCTCGGCGCTCCCCTGCCTCCTCCCGGGCGAGCCTGGACTTGACCTCGCTCTCGTCGGTCAGCACAGGGATCCCTGCTGCGTCCAGGTCCTCCAGCAAAGCCGCCAGGGTCTCCAGGTCCTCCTCTACCTCGGGCAGCAGGCTCAGGATGTCGTCGTAGGTGAGGTAGCCCTGGGTCTCCGCTTGGTTCAGCAGGATGTCCAGATATTCGGTTACCTTGGGTGTGTCGTCGTAACGACCGTTATCCCCTGCCATTGGCTCTGCTTAGTGTGATCTATAGGATTGCCGGCTGGTCCGCCGGGAATGGACGACGAAAGGTCTTGTCTGCCTCGAGGTGCGGCGCACCTCTTCCATAGAGATAGACGTATAAGCGGCGTAAAAGTTTCACGAGAATCTTAGAAATTTTCCGACCACTGCCGGATCGCCCAGTCCAGCTCCTCCGGCGAAGGGGTGGCGTTGCCCAGACGGCGGACGACCAGGCCGGCGGCGTAGTTGGCCAGCGCGGCAGCGACGGATGGGGTCGCGCCCGCGATCAGGGCCAAGGTGGTGACCGCGATGACCGTGTCCCCGGCCCCGGTGACGTCGAAGACCTCCGTCCGGTTGGCTGCCGGCAGGTGCCAATACCCCTTCCCGTCCCGCAGCGACATCCCCTCCGGCCCTTGGGTGATGAGGATGGTCTCGACCTTCAACGAACGTCGCAGGTAGGCCGTCGCCGCCTCAAAGTCCGCCGACGTGCGCAGCTCTAGAGTAGGTCGGGAGAGCCCTTCCCGCGCTCCTTCCGGAGGGAGGCTCGCCAGGTAGCCCTCCGCCTCCCGCCGGTTGCACTTGACCAGGTGAAAGCCGACGAAGTGTCCCAGCCGACCCTGGCTGTCGGCGGTGATCAACCGACTCCCTGCGGCCACCTCCCGAACCGCCTGGGCCACCGTTGGGGTGACGAGGCCGCTCCGATAGTCGGAGACGAGGATGGCGTCGGCTTCTGCTCCCAGCGCCCGTACCCGCTCGACGACCCGGGCCTCGACGGTCGGTGCAAGGGGCCGCCGGTCCACCCGATCCACCCGGGCGATCTGCTGGGGGAAGCGCAGCGCCCCCTGGGCGACCAGGCGGGTCTTGGTCGTCGTGGGCCGGTCGGGATCGGTGAGCAACCCATCCGTCCCCACGCCGGCCTGGGCCAGCAGGGTCCGCAGCGCCCGGCCTGCCTCGTCATCGCCGATCAGCCCCACCGACGTGGCCCGGCTACCCAGAGCCACGATGTTCATCGCCGGGTTGGCTCCTCCCCCCGGCAGGCGGCGGCGGGACTCCAGCTCCAACACCGGGACGGGTGCCTCCCGGGAGAGGCGGCTCGCCTGTCCGATCAGGTATTCGTCCAGGAAGAGGTCGCCGACCACCACGACGTGATGACCGGCCAGCCGGGGGATGAGGGCCAGCAGTTCTGACACGGGACAGGGCAGGGTCATGCCGTCTCCCCGTTTTTTACGGTGCACTACTGTCTATAGTACCAGAAACTGGCGCTTTGGGCAAGGGGGAATTTTGGGCAACTTTCAGGAAGCTCCCTTTTTCAAATTTCCACAACGTGCTATAATGGCTTTATCTGCCAGGGAGGGGAGCTCCTGCGACTCACACCCCGTGCTTCCTCACCAGAGTGTGGTCAGGACGGGCTAGTGGGGGGCGGTCTGCAGACCGCCCGTCTACCATCCAGCAGATTCCGGTGATCTTCGGAAGAGTTTACCTATGACGACATCGCCACCGCTCCGAATCCGACTCTTCGGCATTCTCGAGGTGGAGTGGCAGGGACACCCTCTGCCCC
>WFUY01000105.1 GCA_015484715.1 Thermoflexales bacterium
CAGCGTCAGATGTGTATAAGAGACAGGCTCACTCCTCACCCGCCATCCCCCGTCCAGCGGCTCCACGGCCATCGGGGCAAACCACTCCCCTTCCCGCACAAACCCCACCAGCGGCGGGCTCAGGTGCTCCGCGAAGGGATCAAAGATGAAGTACTCCCGCACCCCCAACCGCTCATAAAGCACCCGCTTCTGTCCCAGGTCCTCATCCCGTGTGCTCAGCGACGTCAACTCGATCACCACATCCGGCCCCTTCCCCTCCTCCCAGACCTTGTAGATCCGCCGCTCATGGGCCGAAACCCCGAAGACCACGAAGACGTCCGGCGCTACCGACGCCTTTGGATTCCCTTCCTCGTAGTAGACCAGCAGGTTGCCAGCCACGTAGACCTGCGGGTCATCCCGAAAACGATCCCGCAGCCCCTCTCGCAGGTAGATCAACAGGCTGGCATGCTCATCTGTCTCGGCCATCGGGCGCCCATCCGTCTCCGGGTAGATTACCTCTTCCTTTGCCTTCGGCGGGGCTTCGACCGCCACAACCCCTGAGCTCCCCATCGCTCCCTACCTCTTCCCTTTCAAACAGGCCGGTCCGGTATCGTATAGCCCGGCGAGCCGACCGGACGGCCCGCCGGGCAATTCCAGACAATCAGCCGACTGAAGCCCGCCCCGGATAATCCGACCAGGTTGGGCTCAGGCCAGCGCCGGACTGGGTGGTAGGTCCAGCCGACGGCCTGGGGTCTCCTGCTCCTGACCGGCCGGAGTTGAACGCTCCTGGCGAGGTGTCGCCTGGGGCGGGGCCGGAGGCGTTTCCGGCTGAGGTTCCTCCTCCTTGAAGAAGGCAGCGAACTCCTCCGCGCTCAGTGTCTCCACCTCGATCAACCGCTGGGCGATGGCATCCAGCTTATCCCGATGCTCGATCAGGATCCGCTTGGCCCGCTCATAAGCCTCGTTGACCAAACGGCGCACCTCCTCGTCTATCTCCTCGGCCACGGCGTCGGAGTAATTGCGCTGCTCCCCGATCTCCTTCCCCAGGAAGACCAACTCTTCCTTATCACCAAAGGTCATCGGCCCCAACCGCTCGCTCATCCCGTAGCGCGTGACCATCGCCCGGGCCATCTTCGTCACCCGCTCCAAGTCGTTGGCCGCGCCGGTGGTGATGTCGCCGAAGGCCACCTCCTCGGCCGCCCGCCCACCCAGGGCGAAGGCCAGATCGTCCAGGAACTTGGCCTTGCTGATCAGCGTTCGGTCTTCCTCGGGTAGGGCCAGGGTGTAGCCCCCCATCATCCCTCGGGCGATGATGCTCACCTTGTGGACGGGGTCGCAGTTGGGCAGGAGGTGGGCAACGAGAGCATGGCCGGCTTCGTGATAAGCGATGATCCGCTTCTCCTCTTCGGTGATGATGCGGCTCTTGCGCTCCGGACCGGCGATGACCCGCTCAATGGCCTCCTCGAACTCGGCCATCCCGATGGTCTTCTTGTTGCGCCGGGCAGCCAGGATCGCTGCCTCGTTGACCAGATTCTCGATGTCCGCACCGACGAAGCCCGGCGTGGCCTTGGCAAGGGTCCGCAGGTCCACGTCGTCGGCCAACGGCTTGCCTCGCACGTGGACCTTCAAGATCTCCTCCCGCCCCTTCATATCAGGCCGATCCAGGACAACCCGACGGTCAAAGCGACCGGGACGCAGCAGCGCCGGGTCCAGGATGTCAGGCCGGTTGGTGGCGGCAATCACGATGACGTTGGTATCGGTGTCGAAGCCGTCCATCTCCACCAGGATCTGGTTGAGCGTCTGCTCCCGCTCGTCGTGGGAGCCGCCCAAGCCGGCACCCCGGTGGCGCCCCACAGCGTCAATCTCGTCCACGAAGACGATACAGGGGGAGTGGCGCTTGGCCTGGTCGAAGAGGTCCCGCACCCGGGACGCACCCACGCCCACGAACATCTCCACGAACTCCGAACCGGAGATGGAGAAGAAGGGCACGCCGGCCTCGCCGGAAACCGCCTTGGCCAGGAGAGTTTTGCCCGTGCCCGGAGGGCCGACCATCAACACTCCCTTCGGGATGCGGGCCCCCAAGGAGATGAACTTCTCCGGCTCCTTCAGGAACTCGACGACCTCCTGCAGCTCCTCCTTGGCCTCGTCCACGCCGGCCACATCGTCAAAGGTGACGGTCGGCTGATCACCGGTGAACATCCGAGCCCGGCTCTTGCCAAAGGAGAGCGCCTGGTTGTTGGTCCCTTGGGCCTGCCGGAGCATAAACCAGAGGATGCCCACGACTAGAAGGGCTGGCAAGGTATAGGTCAGCAGGCCAATCCAGTTGCTCCAGTCGCTGGGAACTTCGTACTCCCACTCGATCTGGGCAATCTCTTCTTTGGGAACACCTAACGCTTCCAGTTGATCCGGTGCTGGGGAAGCAGGGTCTTTCTGCGTCACAACGGCGCGCTTGTTTCTCAATTCCACCATCAACCGATCCCCGCTGACCTTGATCCGCTCCACCTCGCCCTTCTGGGCAAAGGCAGCGACCTCACTAATCGTGACCTCATCAGGTCGCTCCGTCTGAGAGCGGTAGCTGTACAGAATCGCCGCGATGGCCAGCAGGATCAGCAGATAGACAAACCCATTCCGCAGCCGTGAAGAATTCACCATCCACCTCCATTCCACGTTCCGGTCCACCTTCCCGATACCGAACCGCGCCTCATCGGCGCCGGGACCGGATTTCTCCAACCATTATACCAAAAATCGGCCATTTTGTCACTGGTACATTCTGCTTAGGGGCCAACTTCGATCTCCCGGATCAAGATGCTGTCCTCTTCCGCCGTCGTCCGTCCTGAATCCACAACAGGCAAGCGGCTCATCGTGGCCTGGAGGTAGAGGCCGGTGCGAAGCTGATAGGTGCCCGGAGGTGCATCGGCCGGGAGGACGACGGCATGGGTATCGGGCACGATGACTCCCGGCGTCCAGGTGCGGGGGTCACTGGCGATCCGGTCATCCTGAGCCACCAGTTGCCCGTCAGGGCCGATCAAGTGGAAAAAGGCCGTGTAGGACTGATCCACCGGCTTGCGGGCTTGCCAGCGCAGGGTGACGGCCACCAGATCGCCGGGCTGGAAACGGTCCCCGTTGAGCTCAGCCGAGAGCAAGTTGACCATATCCCCCAAGTTGACCTCCAGCAGGACCTCGGCACCGCTGCTCAGCGTTAACGTCAGCGTGCTGCCCACCGGCAACGGCGTCCCTTCCGGCGGCTCGACGGCCAGGATGCGCCCCTTGGGCTCCCGGCTCCATTCCTCCTCGGTAACGATCCGCCAGCCATAGGACTCCAGTCCAGCCTTGATCTCCTCGTTGAAGGTCAACCCCAACAGGCCCGCAGGCACAGGCGGGGACTCCAGGGCCTTGCTGGCCACCACCGAGACCGTGCTGCCCTGGACGACGACGGCACCAGCAGGCGGATCCTGCTCCAAGACAACAGGGCGAGGATGGTTCGGGTCTTCTCGTTCCTCCTCCACCGCCAGCGTGAGCCCAGCCCGCTCCACCTCGGCCTGAGCCTGGGGCATCTCCAGACCGATTAGGTAGGGGACAACAGCCTGTCCCGGCGGCGCGGTCACGGTGGGGTGGAGGGTCGGGGTGGGCACAGGTGGCTGTCCCAGGGCTTGGTAGGACCGGTAGACCACAGCCCACAGGGGGATGAGACCCAGGACCATCAGGACGGCCACCACGCTCAGGAACCAAGCCAGCCAGTCAGGTCCGCTGGCCGCAGCGTAGGGCTCTGCTACCCCTTCGTCGTACTCGTAGGGCTGGGCATAGCCGGCCGGAGCCTCCCGCTCAGCGCCGACGGCGGACACAGAGGCTGGCGGATAGGCGCTGACGGGAGTGTAGAACGACGTCGCGCCCTCTCCCTCCTCCCGATAGCGATGGAGGATGCGTCGAAGCTGCTCAGCCGTCCGGTAACGGGCCGAGGGCTCTTTAGAGAGCACCTTGAGGACGATCTGCTCCAGTTGGGGCGGGATCTGAGGGTTGAACTGGTGGGGAGGTGGAGGCGGCTCTTGTAAGTGCATCAAGGCCAGAGTATGGGCGTCCTTGGCCTGGAAGGGCAGCCGCCCTGTCAACATCTCGTAGAGGATCACGCCGATGCTGTAGACATCGGAGGCCGGGGTCGGGGGTTCACCGGCCGCCTGCTCTGGCGCGAAGTAGTGGGGCGTCCCCCAGACCGTATCTGTCTCCTCCGGCGCGATAGCTGCATAGGCGCGGGCAATGCCAAAATCGGTGACCTTGACCACCCCCTCTTGGGTGATCAGGACGTTCTGGGGCTTCAGGTCGCAATGGACGAGACCGTGGCGGTGCGCGTGACCCACGCCGGCGCAGATCTGGAGGGCAATCTCCACGGCTGAGGCGATGGGAAAAGGAGCCGACTCCTGGATCCAGTCCTTCAGGTTACGGCCTTCCACGTACTCCATCACGATGTAGTGCCAGGTCTCCCCAGCCGGAGGCATCTTGGCATCTGAACCGATGTCGTAGATGGTGACGATGTTGGGATGGCTCAGGTTGGCCGCGGCCTGGGCCTCCTGTCGGAAGCGATCCAGGAAGTGGGGGTCCTGGGCAAAGCGCTGCCGCAGCACCTTGATGGCCACAACCCGATTGAGAAGGGTGTCGTGGGCCTTGTAGACGATGGCCATCCCCCCGCTGGCGATAGGGGCCAGCAGGCGATAACGATTGTTGAGTAGCTGTTCGTCCATCCGCGCCAATCCTCAGATGACCAGGCTCCGATCGTTATGAGGATTGTACCCCAAATCTGGGGGGGAGACAAGCGGCGGCGAAGAGCTTATGGCGAGCTCCTCGATTCCGTGGTACAATGATTCTCCCGACCCGTTGGACCGCCATCGTCTTATGCTCGACCTGGAACGCCAGAACGCCTACCGCCGCCGCTACGCCCGGGAACACCCCGGTTGGCAGGACAGCGGCCCCATCTACGAGGCCACGGTGCGCCGCCACCTGCGGCCTGACGCGCGCCTGCTCGACCTGGGATGTGGTCGAGGTGGGCTGGTCGAACTGCTGCACGACCGGGTCGCCCTGGCTGTGGGCGCCGATCCCGATCTGCCCTCCCTCCGAGAGCACCGGGTTCCCTCGTTGCCCCGTGTCGTCGCCCGCGCCGAAGCCCTCCCCTTCGCCAGCGAGAGCTTCGACCTGGTGATCGCCTCCTGGGTCCTGGAGCACCTGACCGCACCGGAGCAGGCCCTGGCCGAGATCGCCCGTCTCCTAGCCCCCGGCGGGCGCTTCGTCTTCCTGACGCCCAACGCCCACAGCCTGCCGGCCCTGCTGAACCGCCTGCTGGGCCGGATGGCTTGGCTGCAGCGCTGGCTGGTCGCCCGCCTCTACGGTCGTGTCGAGGCCGACACCTTCCCCGTCGTCTACCGGGCCAACACGCTGCACGCCCTGCGCCGGCTGATGCAGCGGGCAGGGCTCCAGTACGAGACACTGACCTTCATCGGCGATCCCACCTACTTCGCCTTCAACGAGCTTCTCTACCGGCTGAGTTGCTGGCTGGAGGCCCGGATCCCTCAGACGATGAAGGTACACCTGGTGGGGGTGGGCCGAAGGGAGCGGCAGGCCCCCGACCCGCCCCCGCAGCCGTAGAAAC
>WFUY01000106.1 GCA_015484715.1 Thermoflexales bacterium
ATCCCTTTGGTTCTCCCACAAATCGGCGATCCCCCCTAGATGTCCACGAAAAGGTGGGCATGTCGCCTTTCAGGATTGCTTTCCGGTGTTCGGAGACCTCCAAGGTTAAAGCGTTGATAAGCCCTAACGAGGGGGGCTTGAAGTTGCCCCTCTGTCCTATTGTGGTATAATTTGAAAAGCATCAAGGGTGCCGGAAGCGCCCGGCGGATTGCGCTCTCCTGGATCCATCCCTGGGCGCCGTTCTTGGCCCTGGGAGGAGGGGCGCTGAGAGATCCGCTAACCCTATCCGGGAGGAAGGACGAGGTTGGGGATGGTCGAGGTAACGATTGACAGCATTCGCGTGAGCCTGATGTCTCAACATCGGGTGGTCATTCTCAAGGATGTAGATAGCGAACGCTATCTGCCCATCTGGATTGGCCCCTGTGAGGCGGATGCCATCACCATCGAGCTCCAAGGGGTCGAAGTTGCCCGTCCGTTGACCCACGATCTCCTCAAGTCCGTGATCACGGAGATGGGGGGAAGGGTCTCCCACGTGCTGGTCAATGACCTGCGCAATGATACCTTCTACGCCCGCATCGTGATGGACGTGAATGGTCAGCGGCTGGAGATTGACTCCCGACCTAGCGATGCCATTGCCCTGGCCGTTCGGGTCAACGCGCCGATCTTCGTGGACGAAGCGGTGATGGAGCAGGCCAGCATTGTGCCCGAGGAAGGGGCGGAAGAGGAGGAGGCCGATCTCTCCGTCTTCGAGGACTTCGTGGACACGCTGGACCTGGACGATCTGGGCGAGGACTGAGCGACTCAGGCCAGAACCGGTAGAGGGCGGCCAGTCAGTCGCTCTTGCCGGTGGTCTAAAGGCGTCCAGGTCGGTCTGGTGAGGCTGTCCTGGTCGGTGCATCCGTCTGAGCAGGGGCCGTCACGGTGAGATGAAACAAAAACGCCCGACCTTGTGGTTCGGGCGTTTGTTACTCTGCCTGAGGTGAAGGGAACCCTACTCTTCGATCCCTTGTTCCCTCAGCCGGCGCATGCGCCGTTTCTGTCGCCGGATGGCCTTCTTCTTCGCCAGTCGTCGCTGCTCGCTCTTGGACATATACCAGCGCTTCTTGCGCACCGTGCTCAGGATCCCGCTTTTGGCGACCGCCTTGCGGAAACGCTTGAGAAGGCTCTCCTGCGACTCACCAGGCCGCAGTTCAACACTGGCCACAGATGTTTCACCCCCCTTCGTTGGATTTGGCGTAGTGGAAAACCCGTCATTTGCCCGTCGGGCCGAGGAGTGGGATAGGTTGTGCCTCTCCATCTCTAGCTCTAGACTCTCAGCTTCCCATCCGCATCCGTAGACCCAACGGGCGAACCACTCTCCTGGTCCTAGCGGGATTCCTCTCTTCCAAAACCAATGATACACGATCTTCCCTATCTTGTCAAATGGCGGTTGCTCTTCTCGGGCGAGGCCGATGGGGCAACCAATATGGCCGTGGACGAGGCGATCCTGAGGGCGGTGGCGGCGGGGCTGGTGCCTCCCACCCTGCGCTGCTATGGATGGCGTCCTCCTTGCCTCTCGTTGGGGCGGGGCCAGCCGGCCAGCGAGGTCCTGGTTGAGGTCTGTGAGCAGGATGGGGTGGACCTGGTGCGCCGGCCCACGGGGGGGCGGGCCATCCTCCACGCCGATGAGCTGACCTACAGCGTCGTCGCACCCCAGTGGGAGCCCCGGGTGAAGGGGGGCGTCCTCGCTTCCTACCGCCGCCTCAGCCAGGGGTTGCTGGCCGGGTTGGAGCGGCTGGGGGTACCCCACCTGCGGGCCGATGCCCGCTATGCCCATCGCGACCCGGCGGCCCTCTCAGCCGTCTGCTTCCAGGTGCCGTCCGATTATGAGATCACCGTGGGGGGGCGCAAGTTGGTGGGCAGCGCCCAGATGCGGGCTGCCGGCGTCGTGCTCCAGCACGGGGCGATCCCTCTGCGGGGGGACATCGCCCGCATCGCCCGCTACCTGCGAGGAGCCCCCTCTCCCCGGCGGATTCGGGAGCGGGCGACGACGGTGGCTGAAGCGCTGGGCCGGGAGGTGACCTGGGAGGAAGCGGCCCAGGCCCTCGTCGCCGGCTTCGCCCAGGCCCTGCGCCTGGAGTTGGAGTCGGGGGAGCTCACCGACGAGGAGCGGGCTTGGGCCGAGGAGCTGCGGGCCAACAAGTACGCCCACCCCCATTGGACCTTTCGCCTTTGAGGCATTAGTAGCGGATTAGCAGGTAAACGGTAGAGAGGATCAGGGTGACGATGGTGATGGGGATGCCGACCTCGGCAAACTTCTTGAAGGGAAGGGGGTAGCCGGCTCGTTCCGCCACGCCGGCCGTGACGATGTTGGCCGCCGCGCCGATCAGTGTTGCGTTGCCGCCCAGGCAGGTGCCCAGGGCCAGAGCCCAGTAGAGGACGTTGTTCCCCGCGCCGGGGATGGTCTGGGTTAGGTAGGCCGCCACCGGCAGCATCGCCGCCGCGAAGGGGATGTTGGCTACCAGGGCCGAGCCGAGGGCCGGCACCCACAGGATCAAGAGCACCGCCACTACCAGATTGTCCCCCGCGATCTTGCCGATCCCCTCGGCGACCACCTGGATCGCCCCGACCTCCTGCAACGCACCCACCAAGATGAAGAGGGCGATGAAGAAGAGCAGCGTGGTCCAGTCCACCTCCTGAAGCATCTCGTGGATGCTGGGGCGCGTCCAGACCATCAGCCCCACGGCCCCGATCAGGGCGGCCACCGAGGGAGGCATCCGGAAGAGGTCTCCCAGGAAGAAGAGCCCCAGGGTCACCACGGCTGCTATGCTCGCCTTGCGCAGCAAGGCCGGGTCGGTGATGCGGGCCGACTCCTCCAGGTGGGCAATCAGCGCAGCCGAGAGCCCGTTTCCGGCCCGCCGATAGTCTTGTCGGTAGATCAGCCAGGTCAGGACGATGAAGATGGGGACGATGAGCAGCACGATCGGCCCCAAGTTGGTCAGGAAGGCGCTGAAGCCCAGACGGGCGTAGGAGCCGATGAGGGTGTTGGGGGGATCGCCGATGAGGGTTGCCGTTCCGCCGATGTTGGAGGCCAGCACTTCGGGGATGAGCAGGGCGAGGGGATTGATCCCCATCGCCAGGGCGATCTGCACCGTCACCGGCGCGATGAGGAGCATGATGGTCACGTTGTTGAGGAAGGCGGAGGTGACCGTCGTGATCAGGACGAGGATGACGGAGAGCAGCCAGGGGCGGCCCCCACTGAGCCGGTAGGCACTGTAGGCCATCCACTGGAAGACGCCGGTCCGCCCGGTGATGGCGACGAAGATCATCAGGGCCAGCACCAGGAAGATGACGTCGAAGTCAATGTACTGGATCGAGCGCTCAAAGTCGAGGATCCAGAAGTCGGGGTAGCGGGAACCCAGCATGTGGGTGATGGCCAGGACGATGGTGGCACCACCCAGAGCCGCCATGGTTTCGTGCAGGAGGCGCAGGGAGATGGCGGCGAAGGTGAGGGCGAAGACGAGGACGGCGATGAAGAAGGCCAGGTGGAAGGCGCGGGGCAGGACGATGGTGCCGATGTCGGCGTAGTCGTGATCGCCTCCCTGGGTAAGTTGCTGGACCGGCAGCCCCAGGCGGGTGGTGCGGAAGGCGTGGGCCTGGACCTCGATGGCCACTGCCTGCTGCCCGGCGGCGATGGCCTCCGCCTGTTGGCGGGGGAGGCGGGTCACCAGGCGGAAGAGGCCGTCCTCCCCGGTGAGGATCCGCTCTACCTCTTCACCGTCGGGGGTGTCCAGCGTGTGCTGGCGTCCGCCGATGTAGATGCGCACTTCCGCGTCTGCGATGGCCAGGCGTTGGGTGTTGACCACCCGCCCCAGGATGACCAAGGTCACGACATCGGTTTCCTCGGGTCCTGGGGCGCTCTCGATGGTCGGCTCGTTGACCTCGGAGGCAGGCGTCGAGCGGCAGCCGGTCAGCGTCCAGAAAAGGGCCAGCAGCAGAAGCAGTCCCCACCTTTGCGGGCTCCGAAGAAGGGTTCGGATCCCAAGCGTTCGCACTCCCATGCTTCCTCCCGATTCACTCCCTTGCATCCAAGCGGTGCACGGTAACCCTGTTCAGTTCCAACGCATTCCCGATCCTCTTTTCCCCTTGCCAGACGGGCAGCCGCTGCTCCGGTGCTGTCAGCCGGTAGAGGCCGATGACCAGTCGGTACTCCCCCGGCGGCAGCTCCTGGGGCAGCAGCACGCCGTATCGGTCCACGATGGATTGGCCTACCTCCCAGGTCGTCGTCGGCATCAGCCCACCCCCCGGCTCGCTGTCGGTCTGGGCCACGATCTGGCCGTTGGCATCGTAGAGGTGGACGAAGACCTTGTACCGCTCGTCGAGAGGAGCGCTCGTCCGCCAGAAGAGAGCGAGCTGGAGGATGTCGCCCGGCGGGAGGGGGTTGTTGAGCAGCGTGTAGCCCTCCAGGTGGATCGCCTCGCCGAAGCGGGCTTTCAACGGGGTGGTCGGTGTGTCGGCGACGGCCAGCGGAACGGCGTAGACGGCCAGCCGGACGTCGCCCACCCACCGCTCCCCGGCCTTGTAGGTATGGGCCTCCAGCCAGCTCTCGATGAACCGCTCTGGGTCGGCCTCGGCATCGCCCCAGTAGAGGACGAAGAGCCGGCGGTGTCGCTGCAGGATCGCCTCCAGCTCGGCTTCGGTGCGCTCCGGGATGAGGGGCCGGTTGCGCGGCAGCGGGTAGACGGGCGCGCCTTGCCGGTGGTAGTAGGTGAAGACCTCCCACTGGTTGGGCGCGTTGAGCAGGATGGCGTCGCCGGGACGGGCCTGGGCCTCGATCTGGCGGGCGATGGCCCGGTAGTCGGCGCGGGCGTAGGCCGGGTTGAAGTAGAGGTTGTGCAAAGAGCGGCCTGTGTCGAAGAGGAGAAAGGCAGCCAGCAGGAGCAGAGGGGCCCGCCAGGCGGCCATCGTTGGTCCCCCTTCCCGCAGCACCCAGGCGCCACTGGCCAGCCGCCAGCCGCCCACAAGGCCCCGGCCGGCCAGCAGGCCGACGAAGGGGCTGGCGACCAGCAGGAACTTCTGGTAGGCTTCTCGGTAGAGCCCTAGGCCCAGGATGAGTCCGACGGGGACCAGGATCAGCAGCAGGGGGACGGCCCAGCGCAAGGTGTAGCGCCGACGGGCCAGGGCCATCGCCCATTCCGTCGCTTCCACTTGGGCCAGGGTCAGCATCTCCTCTCCCGCTGGGGGGAGAGGGGAGGGCGCTGCCCCATCCGCCGCCTCCGGCCCCGGCAACGCGCTGAGAAGGATGAGGAAGGCGAAGGCGGCCAAACTACCC
>WFUY01000107.1 GCA_015484715.1 Thermoflexales bacterium
GCATCGTCGGGCTGCGCCGCGCCGCCGACCAGGAAGTCGCCACCCTCTCCGACCGGGCCCGTGAGGCCCTGCTGGCCTACGCCGAGGGGGTCAACGCCTTCCTGAGCCGGGCCCGCAGCACCTCCGCCTCCCAGTTGATGGAGAGCATCCAGGCCATCATCTTGAGCCAGGCCAGGCTGTCGGCGATGACCCAGTGCTCGGGCCGGTAGCGGAGGAAGGAGAACTCGGCGGGCAGCCGGCCCCGGCTCAGGAAGGCGTTGACCCCCTCGGCGTAGGCCAGCAGGGCCTCACGGGCCCGGTCGGAGAGGGTGGCGACTTCCTGGTCGGCGGCGCGGCGCAGCCCGACGATGCGCATCCAGCGGTCCACCTCCAGCGCCTTGGGGCCCAGCACTTCGGAGAGCCGACCGGAGGCGAGCCGGCGCTGGAACTCCATCTGGAAGAAGCGGTCCTGGGCGTGGACGAAGCCCTGGGCGAAGAAGAGGTCGCGCAGGCTGCGGGCGTAGATGTGGGGAATGCCCCACCGGTCTCGGACGACCAGCACCTCCTCTTCCAGGCCGGACAGCCGGACCCGTCCCCGGGTCTGGGGTAGAGGACGGCGAAAGAGGGTGTAGTAGGCTGCGCCGACCACGCCGGCAACGGCTCCTGCCAGGAACCCGAACACCCCTCGGCGATGGAACATCGTAGACCTCCCGTTGCGCTATGCCGCTATGTCGCTATGCCGCCACGCCGCTATCTCCGCCCCGGCCGCCGCGATGAGCTTTTCCACCTGATACCCCGACGCCTCTTCGGCCTGCTGAAGTCCTTCGACGAGGGTGTAGCAGGCGAAGATGGCCTCGACCTTCTCGGCGGCCGAGCGGTCGGCATCGGCGAGGATCGTCACGACGGCGACGACCAGCATCCACCAGAGCAGCCGTTCAAAGGCTTCCTTGTTGAACCAGAGGATCCCCTGGTAGCGGTTGACCTGGAGGAAGCGTCGGACCGCTTCGTCCTGCAACCAGCCCTCCAGCATTCGGGCGAGGTCGGGCGCTTCCCCCTCGGTGCACCGTAGCCGGTGGACGGTGAGGAGCTTGATGAGGGTGACCGCCTGCTGGGCCGGCCCCTCGTCCAGGCTCAACCCTGTCAGCGTGCGGGCGACGATCTTGCTCAGCAGCCATTCGTCCATCCAGCTCCGGCTCCGCTCGGCGGCGCCCTCCGGCCCGATCACCTCCCCCAGGGCGTGGACGAAGAGCCAGCCGAAGAGGGTGCCCCAGACGAAGGGATCACCGTCCGGCGGGGTGACCAGGTAGCGGGTCAGGGCCTGCCAGCGCTCCCGTTGGGCCGGCGGAACCGCCTCGGTGAGGGGGTCGCCCTCGCGCCCCAGGATGGGCAGGTGCAGGAGGGCGGCCAGCTTGCGCCGGACCGCCCGGGCCAGCGCAGCCTCATCCTCTTCACCGCCGGCGTGCTCCCGAACCGCCCGGAAGAGGCGGACCAGCTTCCCCTCGACCTCCTCCAGCAGGGGGGTGATCTCCTCCAGAGCCTCCGGCTCGACGACGCGGGCCGCCATCAGCCAGCGGAAGGCGTCGGCGCTGACCAGCTCCCGGAAGGGGGTGTGGATGGGCTGGAGGAGGAGTTCGTGCAGGGCCTCTTCGATGCTGGGCACCCCGCGCCCGTTCAGGTGGGCGGCCAGGCGGGCGTACTGGTGCCATTGGTTGTCCTCCACCTCGCGGAAGTCCAGGAAGACGTGGTACTTGTAGGCCCCCAGCTCGACGTAGAGCCCCTTCTCGTGCAGTTCCCGGTTGTTGCGGATGTACTCTAGGCCGGTCACGTGGTCTCGGAAGATGCAGAAGTAGCGCTCGTCCTTCCGCAGCCCCAGCCCCTCCCCCAGGCTCTTGCGCACCAGCCGGTCGGTCCGTTTGTCCCGGTAGGCGACGGAGGTGCGGATCCACCCCCGGGCCGTAGCGTAGCGGTTGTGGTAGATCACCAGGCTCCGTTCGTCGCCGGCGCGGTTGGAGTAGGCGAAGACATCCTCGTTGACGTGGCCCTCCGGCGTCTCGCAGTCGTAGAGCAGGAAGTGCTCCACCTCGGCGAAGAGGTGCCGCCGGCGCAGCAGGGGGAAGATCTCCCGCTCGTGCCGGGCGATCAGGTAGGGGTCGGGTTGCTCGTCCCACTCGGCGTGGCGGTACTCCATCCCGTACTTCTCGGCGAAGCCTTCGACCTGCCCGTGGCCGAACATAGGCAGGCCGGGCATCGTCACCATCATCGTGCAGACGCCGAAGTACTTGTCCTCCTTGCCGAACTGGACGACGGCCGTCTCCTCATCCGGGTTGTTCATAAAGTTGACGAACCGCTTCAGCACCTCCGGGTCGAAGGCCAGCGTGTTCTTCATCACCGTGCGGTAGTTGGCGTTCTCCTCGTCCCGGAGCATGTTCATAAAGGCGCTGTTGTAGACCCGGTGCATCCCCAGGGTGCGGACGAAGTAGCCCTCCATCAGCCAGAAGGCCTCGGCCAGGAGCAGGGTGTCGGGCACTTCCGCCGCCACCCGGTCCACCACCTCCCGCCAGAACTCCTGGGGCATCCGCGCGTCGAACTCGGCCCGGGTCATCCCGTGCTCGGCCCGCGAGGGGATGGCCCCGCCCGTCCCCGGCTCGGGGAACCAGAGCCGTTGGTAGTGGCGCTTGGTCAAGGTCATCGCCGCGTCGAAGCGGATGATGGGGAACCGGCGGGCGACCCGGAGGATGGTCTGGATGACCGCCTCGCGGGTCTCCGGGTTGAGGTAGTCCAGTTGGGCGGTATCGTTCCAGGGCGTGCTGGTGCCGTCGTTGCCGTGGTAGATGTAGAGCGCCCGGCCGGTCCGGCGGTCCACCCGCTTGAAGACGACGGCGGCGTCGGTCCGGTCGTAGTAGTGGTCCTCCAGGTAGATGCCCACCTCGGGGTGCCAGGAGAGGTCGGGGCCGGTGAAGGTGTAGGAGGGGAAGGGGCAGGTGTCCACCGAGAGGAAGCGTTCGGGATGCTCGATCACCCAGCGGGAGTCAATGCCCATATGGTTGGGCACCATATCGCTGGCCAGGCGGATGCCCCGCCGTTGGGCGCGGGCCTTCAGGTTCTGGAGGGCCGCTTCGCCCCCCAGCTCGGCGGCGATCTGGTAGTCGAAGATGGCGTAGGCCGAGGCCGCCGCCTTGGGGTTGCCGCAGAGGTGCTTGATCCGCCGGGAGGCGGGGCTGCGCTCCCAAAGGCCGATCAGCCAGAGGCCGGTGAAGCCCCAGCGGGCCAACCGGTCCAGCTCCTCGTCGGGAATCTGGTCCAGGCGCTGGATGGGGCGCTGGTAGGTTCGGGAGAGCTGGTCCAGCCAGACGTAGGTGTGCTTGGCCAGGAGCACCAACTGGGGCATCCAGTCCAGATCGGGGCTGAAGCGCTCCGGCTCCAGTTCCAGGCCGGCGAAGTCGTAGACGCGGGCCGGGCCGGGGCCGGGGGGCGCGCCCCTTGCCTCCTCCCGGAGCAGGTCGAGGCTTCTGAGCAGGCGGTGGATGTAGCGGCCTAGGAGGTAACCCCACCGCTCCCGGATGTACTCCAGTTGGCCGAGGAGGGAATCGGGCACGGCGCGGGCGGGGCTCTGGAGCATATCGAGCAGGTTCTGCTCGTCGGGGCCGAAGGGGGGCTGGGTGTCGAAGAAGTCGTGCAGGTGGGCGATGATCTGGCGGTAGGCGGTCTTCTCCTCCAGTGGGGCGTCGTCGAAGAGCTCCTGGAAGGGGGTGCAGGCCGGGTTGGCGTTGGCCAGCCAGAGCATCATCAGCTCTTCCAGGGTGGCCTGGCGGTTGGGCATCCCCTCTGTCTCGCCCTCCAGATAGGCTTCGGGGCTGAGTTCCCCCCGGTAGACGGCCACGGGGGGGAACGCCTCCACGA
>WFUY01000108.1 GCA_015484715.1 Thermoflexales bacterium
CCTCCAGCCGCAGCCGGGTGCCCACCTCCTCCCCCTCGGCCCGCGTCACACAGGTCACCCGGGCCACGGCGGCGATGCTGGCCAGGGCCTCCCCTCGAAAGCCCAGGGTGCGGACCTGGCCCAGCTCCTCGGCCGTCTGGAGCTTGCTGGTGGCGTGACGGGCGAAGGCCAGACGCACCTCGTCGGCGGGGATGCCGCAGCCGTCGTCGGCGACCTGAATACGGCGACGACCGCCCCGGCTCACATCCACCGTGATGGTGGACGCGCCCGCGTCTATGGCGTTTTCGATCAGCTCCTTGACCACGGAGGCAGGCCGCTCGACCACCTCGCCGGCCGCGATCCGGGCCACGATCTCCGGTGGTAGGACGTGGATGGACATAGGCCTCCTTCGGTGGACCCATCGGGGAGAGACGAGAGAAGGGTGGATGCTCCGAAGATATTGTACCACAAAAAGGGGCAGGTGGACACAGGCGAACCCGACTTGCCTTTCCTGGAAGTTTGTATACAATGCTTACTTGGAACACCATCCACGGTTCACAGGAGTGACTGATGACCCTAACCTACAACGAGGCCCTAGACTACCTTTACAGCCTGATTGATTACGAGAAGACGCGGATCGCTCGCTACGATCCGAAGACGTTGAACCTGGAGCGGGTGGCCCGTCTGCTGGAGGCGTTGGGGAATCCGCACCGGTGTTACCCGACGCTGCACATCGCCGGGACCAAGGGGAAGGGCTCTGTGGCGGCGATGTGTGAATCGGCGCTGCGGGCGTCGGGCGTGCACACCGGCCTCTACACCTCTCCTCACCTACACACCTTTCGAGAGCGGATCCGCGTGGGTGGGTGGCCGGCCGACCCCCACGCCATCGCCGACCTGGTCTCCCGGCTCCAGCACCTGCTGCCTGACCATCCCGGGATCACCTGGTTTGAAGCGGTCACGGCCATCGCCTTCCTCTACTTCGCCGAGATGGGCGTGGAGTTCGCCGTCGTCGAGGTGGGTCTGGGCGGACGGCTGGACGCCACCAACGTCATCACCCCTCAGGTCTCGGTGATCACCTCCTTGAGCTACGACCATACCTACCTGCTGGGCGATTCGTTGGCCCAGATCGCCGCCGAGAAAGGAGGGATCATCAAGCCGGGCGTGCCGGTGGTCTCCGCACCTCAGGCCGAGGAAGCCCTCACCGTGCTGATGGCGATCGCCGAGGCCCGCCAAGCCCCCCTGACCCTGGTGGGCCGGGACTGGCAGTGGGAGTTCGAGGAAGAATCCCTGGACTGGCAGCGCTTTACCGCCCGCCGGATACCCGCCCAGCCGGGCGACCTGAGCGGACCTTACCAGATCCCTTTGCTCGGGCGTCACCAACTCGATAACGCCACCGTTGCCCTCGCCGCCCTCGATTTGCTACGCGAAGCGGGGCTGCCCCTCTCCCAGGAGGCCGTCCAGGAGGGGTTGAGCACGGTGCGCTGGCCGGGCCGTTTCGAGGTCCTGGACCGCACCATCCCGCTGGTGGTGGATTGCGCCCACAACGGGGACTCAGCAGCCAAGCTGGCTGCTGCGCTGGCCGAGTGGTTCCCGGGTCGGCGCTGGACCTTCGTCTTCGGAGCCTCCAACGACAAGGATGTGGCCGGTATGCTCACCGCCTTGCGTCCGGTGGCCGCCCGCTTTCTCTTCACCCGTTCTCGCCATCCCCGGGCCGCCGATCCGACCGCCCTGGCCGCCGTGGCCGGGGACGACCTGCCCTTCGAGACGATCGCCGACCTCCCCACCGCCCTTCAGCGGGCCCTCCTGCTCGCAGGGCCGGAGGAAGGGGTCTGCGCGACCGGTTCCATCTTCATCGTTGCCGATGTCCGGGAAACCTGGTCCTGGCTCACCGGCCATCTGCTTCTGGAGGTCGAACCCGACGTCATCTGGCATCCTCTGCCCCATCCGGCAGCGGAGAGCCTGGTGTAGCGGTCGGTCTAGCTCCCTGACCGTTGTCGCCCTCCCGCAGGCCACCCAGTGCCCGGCGACAGCCATAGCTTACCGGAGGCTGCCTATGACGCGCTTCAGGCCATAGGGGGAACCTGCGGGAGGGTCGCCGGGAATGGGTCAAGCAGCTCAGTGGCTGGTCGAATCCTTGGTAACTTGGTAACTAGGAGAGATCCAAAAGCGATGAGAGACTTTTTCGAGGAGTTTGGTAATCCCGGTTTTCCAACCTTGCAACCCACGGACCGCCC
Source organism: Thermoflexales bacterium (assembly GCA_015484715.1). Classification (GTDB taxonomy): domain Bacteria; phylum Chloroflexota; class Anaerolineae; order S140-20; family S140-20; genus S140-20. Next base: position 2,214 of record WFUY01000108.1, read on the forward strand.
CTGGAGTGAAGAGAAAGGGCAGCAACCCAGTCTGGAGGAACCCATCGAGCTTCCCCTCCTGCCCCTGCGTGATCTGGTCCTCTTCCCCCGGATGGTGATCCCCCTCTTCGTAGGCCGGTCCCGTTCCCTGGCTGCTATCGAAGCGGCCATCGAAAGCGATGGTCTGCTGGTGGCCGCTGCCCAGAAGGATCCCGAGGTGGAGCGTCCCGGCCCCGAGGACATCTACCCCATTGGCACCGAGGTGATCATCGGGCGCTCCCTGCGGATGCCCGACGGCACGACCAGCATCCTGGCCCAGGGACAACGCCGGGTCCAGATCGTCGAGTACCTCCAGCTCAAGCCCTATATTCGGGTGATCGTCCGGCCCATCACAGAGCCGACGGATAAGCCCCTCTCCACCCAGGCGCTGATGCGGGCCGTCCTGGCCCTCTTTGAGAAGGTCGTCCAGCTCGACCGCAACCTGCCGGAGGATGCCTACGTCTACGCCCTGAACGTGGACGAGCCCGGCTGGCTGGCCGACCTGGTCGCCCAAGCCCTCGACCTGGGTCTGGAGGAGCGGCAGGAACTGCTGGAGATGCTGGACCCGGCGGCCCGTCTGCAACGTCTGAGCATCCTCCTGGCCCGGGAGCTGGATGTGCTCCAACTGGAGGACCAGATCCAGGCCCAGGTCCAGAACCAGGTGGACAAATCCCAGCGGGAGTTCTTCCTGCGGGAGCAGATGAAGGTGATCCAGAGCGAGCTGGGGGAGACCGACCTCCAGACGCAGGAGATCAACGAACTGCGGGAGAAGATCGAAGCCCGCCAGATGCCGGAGGAGGTGCGGGCCAAGGCCGAGAAGGAGCTGCAGCGGCTGTCGGCGATGCCTCCGATGGCCCCGGAGGTGGGCATCATCCGCACCTACCTGGACTGGCTCATCGAGCTCCCCTGGACCGAGGAGACAGAGGACAACCTGGACGTGGCCCACGTGGCTCAGGTGCTGGAGGCCCACCACTACGGCCTGGAGAAAGCCAAAGAGCGGATCCTGGAGTACATCGCCGTGCGCAAGCTGGCCCCGGACAAGATGCGCAGCCCCATCCTCTGCTTCGTGGGGCCGCCGGGAACGGGGAAGACCTCCCTGGGGCGCTCCATCGCCGAGGCGCTGGGGCGGAAGTTCGTCCGCATCAGCCTGGGGGGCGTGCGCGACGAGGCGGAGATCCGGGGCCACCGCCGGACCTACATCGGGGCACTGCCGGGGCGCATCATCCAGACG
>WFUY01000109.1 GCA_015484715.1 Thermoflexales bacterium
CTGGTGGATGGGCCGCCCTTCTTCGAGACGGTCTTCGGCGCCGTGGCAGGGACGGCGTGGCAGGTGGTCGTCGCCACGGGCCGCTTCGATCCCCGGCAGCTCCCCTCGCCCCCGCCCTCGGTGCGGCTGGAGCGTTGGGTGCCCGGTCGAGCCATGATCGCCCGCGCCGACGCGGTCCTCTTCCACGGCGGCTACGGCACGACGATGGAGGTGGTGGCCGCCGGGAAGCCCGCCGTCGTCGTCCCCTTCCACACGGAGCAGGAGGCCAACGGACGTCGGCTGGAGGCGGCCGGTGCTGCCCGTGTCCTCCCCTATGCCCGTCCTCCCTACTGTCCCTTGGAGGGGCGGTGGCCCGGTGGCCGCTACGCGATGCTGATGGCTCCCACGCCTACTCTCTCCCCTCAGGAGGTGCACGCGGCCCTGACCGCCGTCCTCCACGAACCCTCCTTTCGCCAGGCAGCCGCCCGATTGCAACGGGCGCTGTCCGGCTATGGCGGCCCCGACCAGGCGGCCGATCTGGTCCTCTCTCTAACCGAACTCTAAACCCTTTCCTACCAGAATTTAATTCCATTTTTACCTTTTCGGGGGATAATTCAAAGGGAGCCCGCGTCAGGCTCTTTTCCTGTGCTTCTGGGTTTACGAGGCGGGCGGGTTGCGAGGCTATCGGTGGAGATCGAGTCCAAAGCTCGACTCCACAACAGCCGTCCCAGGACTGGCAGGTGTAGCGGACTTCCGGATCTACCGGGAGCCTTGAGGAAGGGTGGGATGTTGTGGTGATCCCAGGAGAGAGCAGATGAAGGATGGCGTCTTGGTTTCCCATGTTCGACGGGTGGTGTTGTTGGCAGTTCCCTGTCTGCTGGCCCTGTTCGGCTTCGTCCTGGTGACGGTCGCCTTCGCCGAGGGGGGGACGATAGACCCGCGCCAGGGCGAGGAGGACCTGCGGGTGATCGGTGTGAGCCTCCGGGGGTGGCTGGGCCAGATGACGGCCGCCGGCGACATCAACGGCGATGGCTACGATGACCTGATCCTGGGCGCGGCCGGCGTGGACTACAACGGTCGGGCCGATGCCGGCGCCGTCTACGTGATGACCAGCACCGCCGCCCTCTCCGGTGCGATGACGGCCAACGATGCCCTGTGGACCATCTACGGGGCTGCCGGTGGGGGGGCGAATCACCTCGGTGATCTCCTGGGCCACGCCCTGGCCGCCGGCGACGTCAACAACGACGGCTACGACGATCTCATCATCGGGGCCGATGGCGTCAACCACGGGGGGCAGTACGACGTGGGCGCCGTCTACGTCTTCCTGGGCCACAACGGCTCCTTCCCTGTGACGGTCACCGACCTGCGCTATGACGTGGCCGACATCACGGTGCTGGGCGAGTTTGCCTACGGCCGGCTGGGCCGTTCCGTGGCCAGCGGCGACGTCAACAACGACGGCTACGACGACATCATCATCGGGGCTTATCGGGCGGATCCGGGTGCTCGGGATGACGCCGGCGCCGTCTACGTCATCCTGGGCCGGGCAACCTTCACGCGCGGCACGCCCATCACCTTCGACCTGACCATCACCAACGCCGACCTGACCATCCTGGGCGACGATGACGGCGACCGGCTGGGCCGCTCCGTCGCCAGCGGCGATGTCAACAACGACGGCTACGGTGACATCATCATTGGGGCTTATCAAGCCGACCGCACCGCGACCATCACGAACACCGGCAAGACCTACGTCCTCTACGGCGGGAGCAGCATCACCTGGACGGCGCCGACGACGGTGGACCTGAGCGTGAGCAGCGCCGACCTGACGCTGATCGGCATGGATAAGGAAGATCAGGCCGGCTTCTACGTGAGCAGCGGCGACCTCAACAGCGATGGCTACGACGACCTGCTGATCACCGCCTATCAGGCCGATCCCTTCGGACGGGACGAGGCGGGCGAGGCCTACGTTGTCTACGGCAGCGCCGGCCTGACGGGAACCCGCTACCTCTCCGTGGAGGCCGATGTGACCATCTACGGGGCGGCGGCCGGCGACCGGCTGGGGCGCTCCGTGACCAGCGGCGACTTCAACGGCGACGGCTACGACGACCTGCTCCTCGGGGCCTCCCGCGCCGACCGCAGCGCCACCATCACGGACACGGGCAAGGCTTACCTCTTCTACGGCGGGCCAACCCTGGGGATCACAGTAGACCTGGCTACGACCCAGGCGGACCTCACCATCATCGGGGAGGATGGGTGCAACGGGGCCTGTCAGTACACCGGGAGCTCCAGCGAACTGACCATCGGCGACGAAGCCGGCCGCTCTACCTCGGCGGGCGATCTCAACGGGGATGGGGTGGCCGACCTGCTGATCGGGGCGCTGGGGTACGACTTCGTCAGCGGCACCGAGGTCATCACCGATGCCGGCATCGCCTACGGCATCTTCGGCGATCCGGCTTCCTCCCTGAGCCTGACCCCCGACTCCGAGGCCATCCTGGCCGGCGAGACCGTCACCTACGCCACCTGGGCCCACAACCGCTTTGGCTCCTGGGAGGTGACGGCCAACGCGGCCTACACCAGCCCGGCCGCCGCCGGCGGGGTCTGGAGCGGGAACGTCTACACCAGCCAGAACCCCGGCACCTGGACCATCACCTCCACCTGGGGCGGGCTGACGGGCACGGCGACCCTCTACGTCAACGACCCGTCCATCACCGCTGTGCGCATCGAGGACGCGGCCAGCGGGGGCAGCGAGGTCGCCAGCGCCGTCATCACCGCCGGCCATCCCTTCACCCCCGTCTACGCCATCGCCTACTCCGGCACAAGCCGGCTGGGGACGGTGAACGCGGTCTGGAGCGGGACCGGGGTGCTGGCCGGCCACCTGACGCCTAGCGGTGGGATCAGCACCACCTTCACCGTCACCCGGGCCGGGACGGGCCGGATCGTCGCCCGGGTTGGCAGCGCCGTCACCGACACCACCGGCATCATCACCGTCACGCCGGACGTGCTGGCCAGCGTCGTCGTCAGCCCCGGCGCGGCCACCCTCCAGCCGGGGCAGAGCTACACCTTCACCGCCCAGGGGTATGACCAGTACGGCAACCCCATCAGCGGCATCACCTACACCTGGAGCGTGGTCAACGGCGGCGGGACCGTTGACGCTCAAGGCCGCTTCACGGCCGGCAACGCCGACGGCGTCTACACCGACACCGTCGTCGCCACCGCCCAGGGGGTTAGCGGCACGGCCTCCATCACGGTGGTCAACGTTGCCCCCACAGCCGTCATCAGCGGCCCCACCGGTGGCGACGAGGGTCAGTCCCTCACCTTCGACGGCAGCGGCTCCAGCGATCCCAACGGAGACCCACTGAGCTATGCCTGGGACTTCGGCTACAGCGGCAGCTTCGTCACCGACACCACGGGGGTCACCGCTACCCACACCTACCCGGACGACGGGACCTACACCGTTGCTCTTCGGGTGACCGACAACGACGGAGCCACCGACCTGGTGACCCAGACGGTGACGGTCAACAACCTGGCCCCGGTGATCAGCAGCGTGGTCAACGGCGGGCCGGTGGACGAGGGCAATCCCGTCACCGTCACCGTGACCGCCTCCGACGTGGCCTCCGACACGCTGAGCTACGAGTTCGACTGCAACAACGACGGCAGCTACGAGGTCGGTCCCCAGGCCGGCAACGCGGCCCAGTGCACCTTCGGCGACGACACCGGTGGCCCCTTCACGGTGGCGGTCCGGGTCGGCGACGAGGATGGTGGGCAGTCCACCGGCACCACGGTGGTGACCGTCAACAACCTGCCGCCGGCCAACGCGAGCGCGGGTGGACCCTACAGCGGCGATGAGGGCAGCGCCATCGCCTTCAGCGGCAGTGCCACCGATGTGCCGGCCGATACCCTGACCTACGCCTGGGACTTCGACTACGGCGGCAGCTTCGTCACCGACACCACGGGGGTCACCGCCACCCACATCTACCCGGACAACGGGGTCTACACCGTCGCCCTGCGGGTGACCGACGACGATGGCGGTTCGAGCGGCGTCGTCACGGCGACGGTCACGGTGAGCAACGTGGTCCCCACGGTGGATGCCGGGGCGGATCGGGTGGTGGATGAGGGAACGACGGTCGCCTTCACCGGGACCTTCACCGATCCGGGCACCGCCGATACCCACACCATCGGCTGGTCCTTTGGCGACGGAGGGACGGCCACCGGGGTCCTGACCCCCACCCACCTCTACCCGACCGATGGCACCTTCACCGTCACCCTGGTGGTGACCGACGACGACGGCGGGGTGGGGCAGGACGCTCTGCTGGTCACGGTGCGCAACGTCACCCCCACGGCGGTCATCACCGGCTCACCCCACTCCGCCGCCGAGAACGAGACCATCCTCTTCGACGGCTCCTTCTCCACCGATCCGGGCAACGACATCGTGAGCTACGAGTGGGACTGGGACTACACGGGCACCTTCGTCGCCGATGCCACCGGGGCGACGGCCACCCACGCCTGGCCGGTCAGCGGGACCTACACCGTGGCGCTACGGGTGAGCGATGACGATGGAGCCTGGGACATCGTGACGGGGCTGGTCTACATCGGCAACACCCCGCCGACGGCGAAGGGTGGCGGCCCTTACAGCGGCTCCGAGGGGGTGGCGCTGCCGGTGGATGGCTCCGCGTCCACCGATCCCGGCGGCGACATCGTGAGCTACGAGTGGGATTGGGACTACACGGGCACCTTCGTCGCCGATGCGATGGGGATCACCGCCACCCACACCTGGGGGGACAACGGCACCTACACGGTGGCGCTGCGGGTGACCGATGACAACGGGGCCTGGTCTGTGGACCTGGTGACGGTGAGCATCACCAACGTGGCCCCCGTGGCGGAGGCGGGCGGTCCCTACTACACCACCGTCGGCGAGGTGATCACGCTGACCGGCAGCGCGACCGATGTGCCCTCCGATACCCTGGCCTTCTCCTGGGACCTGAACAACGACTGGACGATGGGCGTCCAGGATGGCGATCCCCGCTTCGAGGCCAAGGGGCCGTCGGTCCCCTTCAGCAGCACTGTGCCGGGGGTCTACACCGTCACGCTGCGGGTGGAGGACGACGACGGCGGCATAGGGTACGATCAGACGACGGTGACGGTCTCGGCCGGTGGGTCCGAGTCCCCCGCCGCCTTCGAGGTCTTGCTTCCCTCTAAGGGGTACGTGGGCCAGCCCTTCACCGCCACCGTCCGGGCCTTGGACAACAGCGGTGTCCTATTGACCGGCTTCAGCGGTCCGGTCAGCCTGACCACCCCCGACGGCGGCACGATCACGCCGACCAACGTGACGCTGGCCGGCGGCGTCTGGCAAGGCTGGTTGACCCTCACGGCCGGCGGGCCGGGGCGGCGGGTCGTCGTCAGCGAC
>WFUY01000110.1 GCA_015484715.1 Thermoflexales bacterium
ATCCACTGCCAGGCGAAGAAGTGATCGGCTTCCCCCGGCTTCAGGCCACCCGGTGCCCGCCCGGTTCCAATGCTGATGAGGGTCGTCTCCGCCGGGTCCCAGTCCAAGCAGAAGGCCGCTTCGTAGGCGGCGATGTAGCAGGGGTTGGCGTAGGAGCCCACGCCACCGTCCACGTAACGACCGTCCACCACCGGGAAGTAGGTGGGCACCGAGGAGCTGGCCAGCACCGCCTTCCAGACGGGGAAGCGGGCGTACTCCTCTTTCCAGGGCTTGACGAAGCGGGTGCGATTCTCCACCAGGTCGTGCATCGTGATCACCACGTCCATCGGCGGGTCGGCCTTCCAGAACTCCCCCATCGTCCGGTCACCCAGATAGGTGCGTAGCGCCTCGATGAAGGGCCGGTTGGAATAGCGGTAGCGGGTGAGCGGCCAGAGCCAACTCCGCCAGGTCTTGCGGAAGATCACGCCTCCCAGTTGCACGTAGAGCTCGTGGACTTGAGCGGCCGGCATCTGAACGGCGATGGCAGCGGCGATGATGCTCCCCGTCGAGGTCCCCGCCGTCAGGCGGCAGACCTGTCCCAAGGGCTCTCCTAGGGCCTCTTCGACGACGGCGAGGGCCTTGGCGACCATCGCGCCTCGGATCCCCCCGCCGTCAATGGCGATGGCACAGTGCTTACGAAATGGTTTCATCGTTCCCCCTCCCAGCATTGCCCGGCCTTAGGCTGGCGGATACCCCTTCCTCGCCCCTGTCGAGCCACAACCCCGGTAGGCCGGGCAGTGACAAGTCCGCCCAAACATATCCGAAGGGTGCTCAGAAGTTTACCACATCCTTCCCATTGCCACAAACGGCTCCTGCCCGAAGCTGGGCTCCGAGGGTGCCGGGGTTCACGGCCTGTTCGACGACGAAGGGGCCGGTCCGCTCCGGCCACCGTATCACACCGGTGCTCCCTTCCGAGTTGCCGGACCTGCCCCCTCAATGGCTCTAGGCCGTGATTTTGGGTTCGATCAAGGGTACCTCCAGGCCTTCCGCCCGTAAGCTACAAAGATGCTGAGGGCCAACGTTTCTCCATCAGGACCGGTCGTGCAGCAGTTCCCCTCGGCGCAATCCACGACCACATCGGTCAGGCCGGCGGCCAGGTACCAGGCCCGCACGTCGTCCCGCTCGAAGCCCAACCAGCGGTCGGCCATAGCCTCTCGCATCCATTCCTGGTCGTGGGCGTCCAGGTCGGTCAGCACCAGCCGGCCGCCGGGACGCAGCACGCGGGCGATCTCGGCGATGGCGGCGGCCGGGTCCGGCGTGTGGTGCAGGTACATGTTGCCGAAGACGGCATCGAGGGAACCATCGGGCAGCGGCAGCGCATCGCCCCGCGCTCCCAGCAACTCTACGTTGTTGAAGACGGCCAGGTTGCGCCGGGCCACGGCCAGCATCTCCGGCGACTCGTCGAGACCGTAAACCCAGGCCACATGGGGAGCCAACCCCTGAATCACAAAGCCGGTGCCGGTGCCCAGATCGGCCACGACCGCATCGGGGGTGAGGCGAGCGCGGGCGATGGCCGCATCGCGCATCGCCTCGGTGAAGTAGCCGGCGCGGATCTCATCCCACTCTTCGGCTACATCCGCAAAGTACTCCCTCGACTCCTTCACCTTCACTTGTAGTCCTCCCTGATGGGATGCCAGGCATCCACAGCTTGAGTAGGATGGGAAAGGGCGCGTGCGCTATGGGGCACGTTTGGGGGAATGGTCACCCCTTCACCGGCCCTGATGATCCGTGTCTCATCGCCCAGGGTGAACTCCAGCGCACCTTCCAGCACCAGCGTGATCTGTTCGTGGGGGTGCCGGTGCTCCGGCACCACGGCTCCGGGTGCGAAGTCGAAGAAGGTCATCATCACGCCCTCCAGATAGACGGCGCGCCGGCCGATCCCCTCGGCCATTTCCGTTCGAGGTAGTTCGCTCACCCGAAAGAAAGCCATCGTGTGTGCCTCCTCTTGCGTGTCCGTTCGTGTATCTACGTGGAAGAAGGTGGGCCGGGAGCCACCCCATTATCCCCCGAGTTTCCCCGGATGTCAAGCTCTTCGGCGCGAACCGTCTCGCAGCCCCCGCGTAGGGGGCGGGAGAGGGGCGTCTCCTACTCCAGCGGCGGGACGGCGATGCGCCACAGGCTGGAAGGCGTGTCTTCGTCCTCGCCCGGATGGGACTCAAAGACGATGAAGCGGCCGTCCGGCGACCAGGAGGGCGCACCATCCTCATTGGTGCCGTTGAAGGTGACTCGGATGGGCGTGCCCCCTTCCGCCGGGATGACGAAGATGTTGGGCGTGGGCAGGTCGCCGTAGTCGGAGGAGTAGACGATGTAGCGGCCATCGGGCGACCAACTGGCGTCCGTATCGCTGGACGCTTGGTCGGTGACCAGGCGGAGGTCCGAACCATCGGGGGCCATCGTGTAGATGTCCCAATCATCGCTGCCGGGGTCGCGCCGCTGAAACAGAATCCGCTCCCCCGTGGGAGACCAGTTCGGCTGGCGGTCGTCCACCCCCTGGGCCGGGCCATCGGTGAGGACGGTCAGCCCGGTTCCGTCGGCCCGCACCTTCCAGATGCTCCCCTGTTGCTGGTCGTCGGGCCGTGCAGCATCCGCCTCAAACACGATCCACGCGCCGTCCGGCGACCAACTGGGCTCGATGTACCAGGGTGGGCCGTGGTGGGTTGTGATGCGGGTGAAGCCCGTGCCGTCGGGCGCGATCTGCCACAGGTCGTCGCTCTCGGCCCGGTCGGAGGCGAAGACGATCCGGTCGTGGACCGCGCTCCAGGCGGAGCCGGGCAGGTTGACGTTGTCCTGATCCTCCTCCGGCGTCAGACGGACGATCTCGCCGCCGGAGAGATCCAGCCGGAAGATGCCGGCTGGCCCGGTGTTGTAGCCGTTCTCAAAGCGGGTGAAGGCGAGAAAACGCCCGTCCGGCGAGAAGGCGGGGTTCTGATCGCTGGCCCCCGACGGCGGGGTGGTGAGGCGTTGGGCGCCGTCGGATCGGGTGGCCTGTTCGGACATGACGGTCGGCAGGAAGACGTAGGAGGGGGTCGCGGTGGCGCTCTCCGTCGGGAGGGCCTCCGCCGGTTCCTGGGCGGAGGACCGGCAGGCCCCCATCAGCGAGGCGATGACCAGCACAACTCCCACGATTCGTCGCATGGTGCTTCTCCTTGACGGCCGAGGCGAGGTCAATGGTTGCGCAACACCAAAGGCAGGAATATCGGGCAGCCCAGGTCGCGAATAGCATAGATGTCCTCTGGCGGCGCAATCATCGTCATCATTCACCGGGTGACCAGCGGCAGGTAGACCCGGTATGTCGGCGGGTTGATCAGAACGATGGCCGATTGGCTCGGCAGGCCGTTCACGAAGACGGTGACCAGGGCGTAGCCGGCGGGCCAATCGTCCACCGGCTGCGACGTGAAGGCGTCGGTGGAGAAGGGGGAAGACGGATCGGGTGGGAGCCAGCGAACCTGCTCGTTGTCCAGCCGCATGAGCTGCACCAGGGGGTAGTTCGTGGCCGAGTTGGTCGTCGCGCCCCCCGAAGCCTCCGTGTATCCGTAGCCGCGCAGGCCGTTGCTCCCTATCGTCAGCCGGTCCCCCGGGTCCAAGGGGGAGTTCGTCGTGGTGATGGTCGGCCGCCAGGTCATCTGGAACCCCAGGCCGGCGTCGAGCGTTCGCAACTGGTCGGCGCGTTGCTGCCACCGGCGCCCCCGGCGACCAGCACCCGACCGTCCGGCAGCAGGGTCGCCGTGTGGTCGGTGCGCATCACGCTGAGGCTGCTGCTGAGGGTCGTCCACGTGCCGGTCGCAGGATCGTACAACTCGGTGCTCTGGTTGCTGGTGCTCCCCACCACCAGCACCTGACCGGAAGGGAGCAGGGTGGCGGTGTGCCCGGTCCTCGTGGTGCTCATAGAGCCGGTCAGGGACCACGTGCCGGTGGCCGGGTCGTAGATTTCGGCGCTGGCCATAGGGCTGCCTGTCGAACCGCCGGTGACCAGCACGCGGCCGTCCGGCAGCAGGGTGGCCGTGTGTCTCGACCGCGCCGCGTTCATGCCGCCGGTCACCGTCCAACTGCCGGTGGCCGGGTCGTACAGTTCGGCGCTGCTGGTGAAGCCGGGACCAGGGACAATGCCGCCGGCGACGAGCACGCGGCCGTCCATGAGCAAGGTAGCGCTGTGCGCGGCACGGGCCACGTGCATGTTGCCGGTCAGCGTCCAGGTCCCCGAGGTCGGGTCGAAGACCTCCGTGCTGGTCACCACGGCAATGGCGCCGCTCAGATCGCCCGTCGCGCCGCCGACCACCAACACGCGCCCGTTGGGCAGGAGGGTGGCGGTGTGCGCGTAGCGCGATACCTGCATGTCGGGCATCGGCGTCCATACGCCGGTGCCGAGGTCGAACCGTTCGGCACTGGCCAGGGCGTAATGCGTACCGTCATCGCCGCCGGTGACCAGCAGACGGCCATCCGGTAGCAGCGTGGCCGTATGGCCAAAGCGGGGCGTGCTCATGCTGCTGGCGGTGGACCAAGTGCCGGTCGTCGGGTCGTACAGCTCCGGCGTCAAACTGCCAAGCCCCATGCCGCCGACGAGCAGCACTTTGCCGTTGGGCAGCAGGGTGGCCGTCTGGCCGCTGTGCTCGGCGCTTAAGTTGTTGCCCGACGTCCACTGGGGGGTGGCCGGGGCATAGCGCTCCGTGGAATTCAGGACGCTGCTGCCGTTCCGCCCCCCGACCAGCAGGACTTCGCCCGAGGGCAGGAGGGTGGCGGTGTGTTCGTGGCGTCCGGTGCCAAACCCACTCACCGTGGCCCAGCCAATGGCCGAGCTGTACACTTCGCCGTCGGATAGCGACGCAGCGCCGGAGTAGCCGCCCATGACCAGCACGCGACCGTCCGGCAGCAAGGAGGCGGTGTGCCAGGCCCGGGCGGTGTGCAGCGAGACGGCCAACGACCAGGTGCCACTGACGGGGTTGTACAGTTCGGCGCTTTTGAGGTAGGTGAAGCCGCTCACGCCGCCGGCCACCAGCACCTTGCCGTCGCGCAGCAGGGTGGCGGTGTGCGCACTGCGGGCGGTGCTCAGATTCCCCGTGGTGCTCCAGGTGCCGGTGACCGGGTCGTACA
>WFUY01000111.1 GCA_015484715.1 Thermoflexales bacterium
CAACCTGGTTGTCCTGGCCGCCGGCTACGGAATCGGCCAGCGGGTCTCCCCCCGCTGGGGCGTAATCGGCTGGGTCGCCTCCTTTCCCCTCATCCTCCTGATCGTGGCCGGGATAGGAGGGGTGTTGCCCCCCATCAGCACCCAGCGCTGGGGAGGGCTGTTACTGACCTTCATCCTGACCATTGTGGGCATCGGTGCTTCCTTCCCCGTCGGCGTCCTGCTGGCTTTGGGGCGGCGGAGTGCCCTGCCGGCCATCCGGCTCTTCAGCATCGCCTTCATCGAGGTCGTGCGAGGGGTCCCGCTGGTGACGGTGCTCTTCATGGGAAGCCTGATGCTTCCCCTCTTCTTGCCCGAGGATGTGCGGGTGGACCAGGTGGTGCGGGCGATGGTCAGCATCACCCTCTTCTCCGCCGCCTACACGGCCGAGAACGTGCGGGGCGGCCTGCAGGCGATCCCCGAAGGGCAGATCGAGGCGGCCAAGGCGCTGGGGCTCAACGGCTTCCAGACCTTGCTGCTGATCGTCCTCCCCCAGGCCCTGCGCAACGTCATCCCCGCCATCGTCGGCCAGTTCATCAGCCTCTTCAAGGACACCTCGCTGGTCTCCATCATCGGCCTGCTGGATCTGGTCTTGATCGGCAAGAGCGTGCTGGCCAACCCGGACTTCCTGGGTCTCCAGCGGGAGGTCTACGTCTTCCTCGCCCTCGTCTACTTCGTCTTCAGCTACGCGATGTCCTACGCCAGCCGACGGCTGGAAGTGGCCCTGGGCGTCGGCGAGCGATAGGGACTCACCCTCCCGCAGGTCACGCAGTGCCCGGCGGGAGCCATGGCTTATATCGGAGACCGCCTATGACACGCTTCAGCCGTAGGGGGAACCTGCGGGAGGGCCTCTGGGATTCGTCTATCGGGGTTTGCAGGAGGAGGGATTGATGGCCAAAGAGCCCGTCACGTCCGCCCAGGAGATGGCGGACGACTACATCATCATCTGCCAAGACGTGCACAAGTGGTTTGGGGATTTTCACGTCCTGCGGGGCATCACCACCGCCGTCCGGCGGGGGGAGAAGGTGGTCATCTTCGGTCCCTCAGGATCGGGCAAGTCCACCTTCATCCGCACCATCAACCGGCTGGAGGAGCACCAGAAGGGCCGGATCATCGTGGACGGCATCGAGTTGACCAACGACCTGCGCAACATCGAGGCGATCCGGCGCGAGGTGGGGATGGTCTTCCAGTCCTTCAACCTCTTTCCCCACCTGACGGCGCTCCAGAACATCACGCTGGCTCCCATCTGGGTGCGGAAGTGGCCTCGGGCGAAGGCCGAGGAGGTGGCAATGGATCTGCTGGAGCGGGTAGGGCTGGAGGATCAAGCCCACAAGTATCCGGCCCAGCTCTCCGGCGGCCAGCAGCAGCGGGTGGCCATCGCCCGAGCCCTGGCGATGCAGCCGAAGATCATGCTCTTCGACGAGCCTACTTCCGCCCTGGACCCGGAGATGATCAAGGAGGTGCTGGACGTGATGCGGGAGTTGGCCCAGTCAGGGATGACGATGCTGGTGGTCACCCACGAGATGGGGTTCGCCCGTGAGGTGGCCGACCGGATGATCTTCTTCGATCAGGGGACCATCGTGGAGGAAGGGACGCCGGAGGAGATCTTCGAGAACCCCAAGCACGATCGGACCAAGCTCTTCCTGTCACAGATCCTGCACCATTAGCCTTTCCCCCGCCTTCCTCTCCAGCCGTCCCAGCCGGTGGCGCAGTTCCCCTTCGACCCGCTCACGATGAGGACCGGGCGGCCAGCCGGTCACCACCCTTAGGGCTCGCCGGGACCAGGTGATGGCCGCCCCGATGTCGTGGGCGTGCCACTCGTAGTACTTGGCCAGCTCAACGCAGGCCAGGACGGCATCCCCTTCCCCCTCTTCCTCGGCCTCGCCCAGTTCCGTCAGTTGGGTCCAGAGAGGAACTGCCTCGGAGCGCCGATCCTGCCGCTTGAGCAGGAAGCTCAGGTGGCGCAGGACGGCCCGCCGGATCGGGGCGGGCAGTTCCCTCGTCAGGGCGGCCCGGTAAGCTCGCTCGGCGGCCTCCACCTCCCCCCGGGCTTCGTACCAGCGTCCCAAGCTGTACCGATCGGTCGGAGCCAATCCCGCCGCCTCGGGATCGGCCCAGAAGCGGCTCAGCGTCTCCGTCAGCGTGACCATCGAGAGGATGTCCACAACGTTGTGGTAGAGGATGCGCCGGATGGGGGCGACGTTGCCGCTGCGCAGGTAATCCCGATAGAGGAAAGGGATGAGGTAGCCGGGGACGTCCGCCTGCTCCCGGCGAACCCCCAGCACGTCCTGCTCCAGGGC
>WFUY01000112.1 GCA_015484715.1 Thermoflexales bacterium
GCATCGTCCGCCGCCACCACGTAGACCCCAGCAGCCTCCAGAAAGCCGTGCGCCAAGCAGCCCAAGCCATCGGCATCCACAAGCCCGTCGGCCCCCACACCCTCCGCCACTCCTTCGCCACCCACCTCCTGGAGGCCGGCTACGACATCCGCACCGTCCAGGACCTGCTGGGCCACAAAGACATACGGACCACCATGCGCTACACCCACATCCTCCGGCGGGGCGGCCTCGCCGTCCGCAGCCCCCTCGACTGACCCTCTCCTCCCCCCCATACTCCCTCAGACTCTGTGGTCCGTATCCGCCATCCGCGCTCGACCCCGGCGGCCCCTTGTAGATTCGACCTGAGTGGTGTACAATAACAGCCAAACCTCCAAGACCCCAAGAGCGAGAGGGAGAGCTTCGCGATGTCAACGAAACTGACACCCCGCAGTCAGGACTTCTCCCGGTGGTACACCGAAATCGTCCAACGGGCCGAACTGGCGGACTACAGCCCCGTCAAAGGCTGTATGGTGATCCGGCCCTACGGCTACGCCCTCTGGGAGAACATCCGGGAGGCGCTGGACCGCCGCTTCAAGGCCACAGGCCACGTGAACGCCTACTTCCCCCTCTTCATCCCTATGAGCTTCATCCAGAAAGAAGCCGAGCACGTAGAGGGGTTCGCGCCGGAGCTGGCCATCGTCACCATCGGCGGGGGGAAGAAGCTAGAGGAGCCCCTGGTCGTCCGCCCCACCTCCGAGACCATCATCGGCCACATGTACGCCCGCTGGATCCAGTCCTACCGGGACCTGCCCCTCCTCATCAACCAGTGGGCCAACGTCGTGCGCTGGGAGATGCGCACCCGCCTCTTCCTGCGCACCACCGAGTTCCTCTGGCAGGAGGGGCACACCGCCCACGCCACCTACGAAGAAGCCCAGGAAGAGACCCTGCGGATGCTGGACGTCTACACCGACTTCGCCGTCAACGACGCCGCCATCCCCGTCATCCCCGGCCGGAAGAGCGAGAGCGAGAAGTTCGCCGGCGCCATGACCAGCTACACCATCGAAGCCATGATGGGGGACGGACGCGCCCTCCAGTCGGCCACCAGCCACAACCTGGGCCAGAACTTCGCCAAAGCCTTCGACATCAAGTTCCTGGACCAGAACAACGAGCTTCAGTACTGCTGGACGACGAGCTGGGGGCTGAGCACCCGGATGATCGGGGCCATCATCATGGTCCACGGGGACGACCAAGGGCTGGTGCTGCCACCCCGGCTGGCCCCCATCCAGGTGGTCCTCATCCCCATCTACCGCAACGAGGAGGAAAAGGGCCGGGTGATCCCCTTCCTCCGCCAGGTGGAAGCAGCCCTCAAGGACGACGTGCGGCTGAAAGTGGACGACCGGGAGGAGTACACGCCGGGCTGGAAGTTCAACGAGTGGGAAATGCGGGGAGTGCCCCTGCGCATCGAGATCGGCCCCCGGGACGTGGCCCAGGAGCAGGTGACCTTGGCCCGGCGGGATCGGCCCGGGCGGGCGGGCAAGCGATCCGCGCCCCTGGCCGGCCTGACCGAGACGGTGCAGGAGCTGCTGGCGGAGATCCAGGCCGACATGTACCGCAAAGCCCTCGCCTTCCGCGAAGAGAACACCGTCGAGCCGGCCGACTACGGCGAGTTCAAAGAAGCCGTCGCCCGGGGCTTCGCCCTGGCCTGGTGGTGCAGCGATGGAGCTTGCGAGACGGCCATCAAGGAAGAGACGACGGCCACAATCCGCTGCATCCCCCTGCACCAGGAGCCCGGCGAAGGGGCCTGCATCTACTGCGGCCGGCCGGCCCGGGAACGCGCCGTCTTCGCCCGCGCCTACTGACGACCATGACCGACCCCCGCAGCAAAGCCCTGGAAGTCCACCGTCGCCTCGTCGAGCAGTACGGCGAGCGGCCTTGGCGTCCCCGCCTGGACCCCGTCGCCGAACTGGTCTCCACCATCCTCAGCCAGAACACCAACGACCGGCTGCGGGACCAGGCCTTCGAGCGGCTGCGGGAGCGCTTCCCCACCTGGGAGGCGGTTCGGGACGCCCCTGTTGAGGCGATCTTCCAGGCGATCCAGGTGGCCGGCCTGGGCCGGCAGAAAGCCCGCCGCATCAAAGAAGCCCTGCAGCGCATCAGCCGGGAGCGCGGGACCTTGGAACTCGACTTCCTGCGCCAGATGTCCGTGGAGGAAGCCCGTCGCTGGCTCACCTCTTTCAACGGCATCGGCCCCAAGACGGCGGCCATCATCCTCCTCTTCGCCCTGGGGATGCCTGCCTTCCCCGTGGACACCCATGTCCACCGGGTGAGCAAACGGCTGGGGCTCATCCCCCCAAAGGCGTCGCGGGAGAAAGCCCACGGGCTGCTGGAGGAGATGATGCCCCCGGAGACCTACTACACCTTTCACCTGAACCTGATCCGCCACGGTCGGGAGGTCTGCCAGGCCCGCCGGCCCCGCTGCGAGCGCTGCTTCCTGAAGGACCTGTGCGACTTCTACGCATCCCGCTGACATCGGTGACCTATGGCTCCTGAGCAGTTGCTCTTCGTCCGACACGCCGAGACCGTCGCCAACCGAGAGCGCCGCTGGCAGGGTCAGCGCCACGACGGGGAGATCACGCCGCGAGGCTACCGCCAGATCGAAGCGGTAGCCCGTCGGCTCGCCGACCTGCGGGGGAGCGTCGCCGCCCTCTACACCAGCCCCCTCCGCCGCGCCCTGGAGACGGCCCAGGCCATCGGCCAGGCCCTGGACCTCTCTCCCATCGTCGAGCCTGGATTCCGGGAGATAGACTTCGGCCAACTGGACAGCCTGACCAGCCAGGAGATTCGGGACCGTCACCCCGCCTTCTTCGCCGCCTGGCAGCGACGGGACAACCTGGACCTGACCTGGCCGGGGGGGGAGCGGCGGCTCGACTTCCACCGGCGGGTCCGTGCCGCGCTGGAGCGGGTCCTGGACCGCCACAACGGCTCCCGGGTGGTCATCGTCGCCCACGGAGGGACCATCTGGGCCGGCCTCTGCCACCTGCTCCACTGGTCCATCGAGGCCTCGGTCCCGCCCTACTTCATCAATTGCAGCCTGACCCGCCTTCGCCACGACCCCCTGTGGGGGTGGCGGCTCTTGACGCTGAACGAGGCCTGTCACCTGGAGGGCCTGGTGGATGACCTGCTCTGACCCCGCCGGCCGGTAGATAGCCTGCCGGCCCTCGGCAGGACCGTGACCCGGTGGCAGGAGATGGCAACGTCCAAGCGAAAGGCCACCCGCAGCCCCGAACTTCCGAGATTCAGGGCCGCAACTGCGCCCGACCGATGACGCCAGACCAGGAGGCCCTATGACGGAACATCGCTCCTTGATCCGCCGCTGGCTCGCCTACGAGCGTGAGGTCAACGCTGCCCGCTTCTGGACGGAAACCCAGACCGGCGAAGAGGCGGAGGTAGAGATCTCCTTCCCCTATCCTGATGTCGTCCGGCTGCGGATGGCCCCGGACCGGCTGGGACCGCCTCGAAACCGGCTGCTCGTCGCCGACGGCCTCCCCGCCTTTGGCTTCACCTTCGCCGCCGACGCCCAAGGGCTCACCCTTTCCACCCCCTTCCTCCACGTCCGCGTCGCCCGCGACCCCTGGCAGGTCCGGGTGACCGACGGCCAAGGCCGGCTCCTCTTCGTCCAACGGACGGACGACGTGACCATCGCAGGACAGCCTGA
This sequence comes from Thermoflexales bacterium, assembly GCA_015484715.1. Taxonomy (GTDB): domain Bacteria; phylum Chloroflexota; class Anaerolineae; order S140-20; family S140-20; genus S140-20. Next base: position 3,695 of record WFUY01000112.1, read on the forward strand.
GA
>WFUY01000113.1 GCA_015484715.1 Thermoflexales bacterium
GACCTCCGAGCTCTCCATCGGGCTCTCCCAAGGGATTCTGGTGATGAAGGTGCTAACGCCGCCGACCGACGTAGCGGACCAGCAGGCTGGCGACGAGGACGAGGGCGGTCAGGACCAGCCCGATCCCCCAGGCTTTGGTGTGCCAGTCCTCGTAGGGCGAGATGGCGTAGGTGAAGAGGGTGTGGGGGAGGGTGGCGATGGGCTGGGAGATGTCGGTGTTCCAGAAGGGGTTGCCGAAGGCGGTGAAGAGCAACGGGGCCGTCTCACCGGCCACGCGGGCGATGGCCAGGACCACCCCGGTGAGCACCCCCCCGGCCGCCGTGGGCAGGACCACGCTCACCGTCGTCCGCCAGCGGGAGATCCCCAAGGCCAAGGCCCCCTCCCGCAGGTCTCGGGGGACCAGCTGCAGCACCTCCTCCGTCGTGCGGGTGATGGCCGGCAGCATCATCACCCCCAGGGCGAAGCCCCCCGAGAGGGCCGAGAAGTGGCCCTGACGGGCGACGATGAGACCGTAGGCGAAGATGCCCATCACGATGGACGGGACGCCGGCCAGCACGTCGGCCAGGTAGCGGACCAGGTCACCGAAGCGGTTGTCGCCGAACTCGCTCAGGTAGATGCCGGCCCCCAACCCGATGGGCAGGGCGAAGAAGGTCGCCAGGCCGACGACGATGAAGGTGCCCACGATGGCGTTGGCGATGCCGCCCCCGGGCACCCCCACGGGCGTGGGCAGGCGCAGGAAGAAGTCGGCGTTGAGGGCGGCGAAGCCGTTGACCGCCACGTAGCCCAGCACGGCGACCAACGCCAGGACGGAGAGGGCCGTGCTGAGGGCAGCGATCCCGACCATCAGGTGGTTGACGAAGCGACGCCAGCGGTAGGACTTCCTCACGGCCGTCCTCCTCGTCGTCCGCCCTCCATCCGCCAGACCAGCAGCCGGGCCAGCCCGTTGAGGATCAGCGTGATGACGAAGAGGACCAGGCCCAGCTCGATGAGCACGGAGATGTAGAGGTCCGAGGTGGCCTCGGTGAACTCGTTGGCGATCTGGCTGGCGAGGGTGTAGGCGGGGTTGAAGAGGCAAGCGGAGACCTGGGGGCGGTTACCGATCACCATCGTCACCGCCATCGTCTCCCCCACGGCCCGGCCCAGGGCCAACATCAGGCCGCCGACGATGCCGGAGCGGGCGTAGGGGACGACGGCCCGCCAGATGGTCTCCCAGCGGGTCGCCCCCAGGGCCAGCATCGCCTCCCGCTGGTCGTTGGGCACGGCCCGGAGCACATCCCGGGCCACGGCGGTGGTGTAGGGGAGGATCATCACGGCCAGGATGAGGACGGCGGCCAACATCCCGAAGCCCAAGGGGGCACAGGAGAAGAGGGGAAGGCTCCCCAGCGCGTCGTGCAGCCCCCGCTCGACCGGATCGCGCAGGATGGGGACCAGGACGTAGATGCCCCACAGGCCGTAGACGACGCTGGGGATGGAGGCCAGTAACTCGACCAGGAAGGAGAGGGGAGCGTCCAGCCAAGGCGGGGCCAGTTCGGTCAGGAAGATGGCCGAGAGGAGGCCGACGGGGCCGGCGATGGCCAGGGCCAAGAGGGAGGAGACCAACGTGCCGTAGATGGCGGGCAGCGCTCCGAAGGTCTCCGTGATGGGGTTCCAGTCCTGGGCCACCAGGAAACCCAGGCCGAAGCGGGAGAGCCCCGGCAGGGAGTCGCTGAGGAGCCGGTAGACCAGGAGGAGGACGATCAGCAGGACGGTGGCGGCCATCAGCCAGGCCCATCCCTGGAAGAGGGCATCCCCCAGATTGCGGGGCCGACGGCGTTGTTGCCTTTGGAGCATTCACCTCTCCTCAGAAGCTCACCAGATCAACCGCTTGTAGCAAGCGGTCCAAGGTTTCGGGGGCAAGACGGCCCTTCTCGCTCAGATAGACGATCTCAGCCAAGGTGATAGACGAGAAGGCGATTTGATCCCCTGCAGCAGCCGCGCTCTCTATGGTTTCCCGCGCTGTCGCCGAGAGGCGGGCATCAGCGAAGATGTACCAGATGATTGCGTGGGTGTCGGCCACGGCTCGCAGCATCAGATGTCCTCCCGAGGGAAGCCGGCCCACTCTTCGCGGCGAATTCGGTCAATCTCCTCTTCTGAGGGTGCCGGCCCCAAATCAGCACATAACCCCCATAGAGACTTGCGAGGGGGCGGTTGGACGACGACCAGTGCCCGCTCGATCTCCGGTGCCAGCCGTTCGATCAGACGGACCTGGTCCCGGGCGGGGAGTTGCCGGGCCAGCGTCAGCACCTCCTCCAACGTGACCACCTTCTCCTTCATAAGCGACCTCCTCGCTAACCGTATGCCCCTGGCCTCTCCTCAGAAGCTCACCAGATGGTCTCCAGTCCGGCCAGCCGGATCTTCCGATCCCGGCTGATGAGGGGCACGCCCAGGTGCAGGGCTGTGGCCGCGATGATCCGGTCGGGCATATCGGGAACCTGGTCTCTAGGGACATAAGCCACCGCTGTGGCAACTGCGGCAGTCAAGTCGGCGATCGTCAAGCCGGTGTTTCCCCGTTGAAGTGCCGTGTCGAACAGGTCCTTCAAAGTCGCTGGAATCCGCCCCTTCTCTTGAAGGTATAGGATCTCAACAAGGCAGATGGTAGGGACATAGATGATGCATTCTCCCCGGTCACAGGTGTCGAAGGCGAGACTGGCTGCTGGGCCCAGACGCGGATCATCCGTCAGGTACCAGATCAGGGCGTGGGTGTCCGTCACCATATCGGACATCAGATGTCCTCCCGTGGGAAGTTCTGCCACATCTCACGGCGGATTTCGGCAATGTCCTCCTCTGTGATCTCCAAGCCGCGCCACAGACCCCGCAGGGACTTACGAGGGGGCGGTTGGACGACGACCAGTGCCCGCTCGATCTCCGGTGCCAGCCGTTCGATCAGACGGACCTGGTCCCGGGCGGGGAGTTGCCGGGCCAGCGTCAGCACCTCCTCCAACGTGACCACCTTCTCCTCCATAGCGACCTCCTCGCTAAACCCTACTCCTCCAGGATCGGCTTTCCCCCCTCACAGGTGAGCGTCTGGAGCCGGTCCAGCACTTTCTGCTCCACCCGGCTCCCCAGAGGGGCGTAGAGCAGCTCCCGGGCGTAGACGTCGCCCTCAGTCAGCGCCCAGCGGAGGAATTCTACCATCTTCCGGGCCTTCACGCAATCGGGCATGTCCTGATAGAGCAAGAGGAAGGTGTAGCCGGCGATGGGGTAGGAGGCCTCGCCCGGCGCGTTGACCAGGAGCTGGCCCATATCCTCCGGCATCTGGTCACTGTAGGCGTCGGAGGCGGCGGTGATGCTCTCCAGGGTCGGCTCGACAAAGGTGCCGGCCCGGTTCTGGAGGAAGGCGTAGGCGAGGCCGTTCTGCACGGCATAGGCCAACTCGACGTAGCCCAGGC
>WFUY01000114.1 GCA_015484715.1 Thermoflexales bacterium
CAAGCCTTCCGATCACCACCACAGATCACCTCGGCCTTCACCTCCGGTGGGGTCGTCAGGGCCACCACGGTCCCCATCACCGTCACCTGGTCGCCCGGTGCGAACCCCTTCAACTGGGCACGGGAACCGACCCAGACCACTCGCTCATTGTACAAGACGGCCCGCCAGCTCTGCACCGTCACGCTTTGGCCGTTCAGCAGGAGCGGGAACGGCGGTTCAACCTCGGACTTCAACTGCCACGAATAGTACCGTTGTCGCTGCCCCCCGCTCTTGTACCGATACCGGACCTCCTTTTCCCAGTAGGTGTAGAGCACAAGCCCCTCCCGGGCGACCGGTGCATCGGACGAGATGGTGCCGGTGAGGGCTACGTCCCTCCCCTCACCCAGGGTTCTCAGATCGCCGGCCTCCTGCACGACGGAGGCCGCTTTCCAGCGCTTGAGGTCCTCCTGGCCGATCCGGCCCATCATCGCACAGACGAGACCGCCGCCGATGATGAGCAACCCCAGGATCACGCCGGCAATCCAGTTGAGCTTCTGTTCCCGCATCGCTCCTTCGCCTTTCTTGTCACTGAGGCACTGAGGCACTGAGGCACCGAGGCACCGAGGACGGGAGGAGGGGAGGCTTCGCACCCGGCGGATGCCCGGCCCCCGTCGGAGCTCGGCCCCCGCCGGAGTGGGAAGCCCCCCCCGAGTCGCTACTGGGAGACCAACAGATCCCTCACCTTCTTGAGCTTGCCCAGGCGGATCCTCGGACAGGCCAGGGCGTAGTGGGTGCCGTCCCGAAGGACGAAGTGCACCGTCGGGATGAAGCCCCCCTCGATCTCCACCGCCTGGACCTCACTGCGGGGATACTGGACGAGTAACCGGTCCAGCGACGGCCTGAAAAACCCGCGCTTCATCGCGAAGAAGCCCACTTTGGTCGGGCCGACGGCCACGTAGTGGATTCCTGGATGGTCCCCGGGGAGGGAGGCCGGTTTGGCCGCTGCTTCGGCCAGAAGCCCTCCCACAATGCCTCCCACGCCGGAGCCGATGGCCTTGAGGAGCGACGACTTGGCCTCCAGGATCACCCCGGCGATCACAGGCTCCCCCAACAGCTCGCTGGCTTTCTCGTTCATTGTACTTCCCTCCCCTCAGATGAGCAACCTCTCACTTGAACTCGAAGGCGGTGATGTAGGTGAAGTAGGATGACTGGTCGGCGACGAAGACGCGGGAGCCGTCGGCCAGGACCGCCGCACCGGTGGGCCGGTAGAAGCCGCCCTCCGGCCAGGGATGCTCACCACCTTCCACGGGGACGCCGAACTGAGCCAGCAGGTTGCCCATCGGGTCCAGCTTCATCACCCCTGCCGGATACCCGACCGCCAGGTACATGTTCCCCTCGGCGTCGAAGTCCAGGCTCGTGGGGGAAGCCCCGGCCAAGGCGCTCCCGGCCAGCCTCCCCAGGAGATTGCCCTCGGGATCGAACTTCATGATCTCACCGGCCATCCAGCCGACCACGTAGAGGTTGCCGTCCGGCCCCACGTCCATCGCCGTCGCGCCGAAGAAGGCCCCGGGGATGGGGAACGCCCCCACGAAGGCGCCATCGGCGCCGAACTTCTGGACGCGCACGAGCTTGTTGCCCGCCTCGTCCTCGTTCTCATCCAGCACGTACACCGAGCCGTCGGGGCCCACGGCCAGGGCCTGCGGGCTGAACTCGCCGAACTGCCCATCGCCGGTGCCGGCCTCCCCCCAGCGGGTGACCAGCGCCCCACCAGGGGTGAAGACGAAGACTTGGTTGTTCCCCCAGGCCGCCACGTAGACGTTGCCATCCGGCCCGATCTTCACGTCGGTGGGGTTGTTCAGGTCATCGTGGATGATCCGGTTGACCTGATTCCCCTCGGCGTCGAAGACCCAGATGCCCTCGAGGGCGTCTGCGACGTAGACCAGGTTGTCGGCGCTGGTGTCCATCTTCCCCAGGTTCGTGAACTGGTCCGAGGAGATCCCCCCTTCCCCTTCGCCACCCAGCCGCCAGACGAAGCCCTCCGGCGGCGGGAAGGGGGTCGGCGTGGCCGTCGGCTCGATCACCGGTCGCTCCGCCACCCCTTCTCCCGGCAGACCAACCAACTCGACGGCGTCAATCTCGTTCCACCCCAGCCCTAACGCCGACTGATCCACCGTGATGCGGACGCCCTGCACCAGGAAGTCGGTCTGGTCCAGCGGGATGGAGAGGGTGTAGGGGCAGGGCTTTTCCACCAGGTGGGGCTCCTGGGTGTAGACGGTGACAAAGTTGCCGTCCTGGTCCACCAGGTCCACCTGCACCACCTGATCGGCGTTGTAGTTCTGGACGATGTTGACCTCGGTGGCGTAGACGAGGGTGTCGTAGTAGACGATGAGCCACTCCACCGTATCGCCCCGCTCCGAAGCCCAGGCTGCGTCGGAGTCGCCACACGCCTCGGTATCGGGCTCTCCGACGGCTTGGAGGGCCGACCAACTGGGATCCCCGTACTGAGAGCTGGCGATGGCGTCGCCGGCCCACTGCCGGAGGTACGGGATGGGCGTCTCGGTCGGCGTGGGAGACGGCCTGGGGGTGGGCGTGGGCGACGGGATCGGTGTGGCCGTAGGCGGTGGCGACGTGGGCGTGGGCGTCGGCGCAGCCCCTCCACACGCGCCGATGGACAACGACAACGCGACCAACAACCCCAGCACGATACCCCTTTTTGCACTCATACTCCAACTCCTCCGCGTATTCTTTCTGGGTTGTGACTATGCGAAGAAACACCCCCTCAAGGAACGACCAGGCTCTTCACCATCGCCTCGAAGATCGGGCGAACCTCCCCCCACGTCCCCGGCGGTGCCATCCCGGTGAAGGTGAACCCCCAGTCCCTCGCCAGGACGAAGGCCAGACTCCCCTCGAAGGGCACGTCCTGGAGGGTGCCGGAGATGTCCACGATGCCGGCCGAATGGCCCCCTACCTCGAAGAAGGCCATCTCACCGGCCTCCGCGCCGAAGTGCTCGATCCCCCCCTGCAACGCCCCCTCGACGCTGGTGATCTCGCCGATCCCCAACCCCTCGGCCAGCTCGTCCAGAGGGCCGGCCCGCAGGACGATGCTGTCTCTTATACACATC
>WFUY01000115.1 GCA_015484715.1 Thermoflexales bacterium
GCTGGTGACGCTGCCGGGGCCGGCGGTGGCGGTCGGGCCGGTCAACCAGTACGGCGAGTACGCCCTGGTGCTGCCGGAGCACGGCGTGACCCGGGTGCTCCACGGCGACCCGACCGGCCTCCTCATCCGGGTGGACGACGGTTCCCTGGTGCGCCACCAAGACGGCAGCACCCTCCCCTACCGGGTCCGCACCGGCGACCAGGTGATGGACCTGACGGGGCCGCTGGCCTACACCTTCGGCAACTACAAGGTGGAACCTCTGGCCCCACCTCGGGTCGTCAGCGCTCCGCCGCCGCCGCTCCCTCGCCTGCCGGAGCCCGGCCCCGACGAGTTCAGCGTCGCTACCTTCAACTTGGAGAACCTCTTCGACTACCGCGATCCCCATCCGGTGAGCGACCCACCCAAGCCCACGCGCCGCCGGTACGAGGGGCGGCTGGACCGGATCGCCCAGGTGATCACGGCCCTGGGGGCCCCGACCATCGTCGGTGTGCAGGAGGTGGAGAACATCCAGGTCCTGGAGGACCTGGCGGCCCGCCCGGCCCTGGCCGGCTACGACTACCAAGGGGTGCTCATCGAGGGGCCCAGCAGCCGGGGGATTGACGTGGGCTTCCTGGTGCGGGGCGACCGGGCGACGGTGGTGGGGGCCGGTCAGTACCAGGCCCCGGAGGGGCTCTTCAGCCGTCCGCCCCTGATGATCACCGTCACGGTGCGCACCGCCTCGGCCGGCGACGTGACCGTCTACGCCATCGTCAACCACTTCATCTCCAAGGCGGGCGGTGAGGCGCTGACGGAGCCCCGCCGGGTGAAGGAGGCCCGGTGGAACGCCCACCTGGTGGACCAGCTCCTGGCCCGCGATCCCGGGGCCTACGTGGTGGTCCTGGGCGACCTGAACGACTACTACGGTTCGGCCCCGCTGCGGGCGCTGACGGAGGGGGAGACACCCGGCGGTCGGCTGGTCCACGTCCTGGCGAATCTGCCTCGGGAGGAGCGCTACTCCTTCATCTACCAGGGCGTCTCCCAGTTGCTGGACCACATCCTGGTCACGCCGGCGCTGGGGGAGCACCTGGTGCGGGCCGAGCCCCTGCACGTCAACGCCGACTACCCCCTGCCGGAGCCGGACAGCACCGACCCCCACCGGGCCGCCGACCACGATCCCGTGGTCGCCCTGTTCCGGCTGGCCGGGCCGTAGAGCGGGTTCCCATACCCGCCCGGACCAAGCCAGGGGGGATGAGGCCACGGAACCTCAGCATCCTCATAGCTTTCAGAGCATCGGCAGTTCAAACGCCTTCCGCCGGAGGTTGGCCGTCCGCGAAGGTGCATTCGTGGGAGGTTCGTGGACGGCCATTCGGCTTTGGGTCTTGCGTTGGGCGTGGTTGTGTGATATACTCGATTCAAAGCTCTCTCCCTCACAAGGCCCTTGTTCTACACCTACAAGGAGGGCGGAATGAGTCCATTCTTCGGAGGCGGCAGCATCTTCGATACGATGGTCCAGTTCTTCAGGGATGATGACTGGAGGTTCCAACAGTTGGGGGATAGGCCAATCCTCCGGATGGGCTTCCGGGGCAACAACGGGAGTTGGCAGTGCTTCGCCCAGGCGAAGGATGCTCAACAACAGTTCATCTTCTACTCGGTGCTGGAGACCAACGTTCCGCCGGACAAGCGCCAGGCCGTGGCGGAGTTCCTGACCCGGGCGAACTACGGCCTCATCATCGGCAACTTCGAGATGGACTTCTCCGACGGCGAAGTCCGGTACAAGACCAGCGTGGATGTGGAGGGCGGACAACTGACGCTCCAGATGATCAAGACGCTCGTCTACCTCAACGTGCTGATGATGGACAAGTACCTCCCCGGCATTATGAGCGTCATCTACGCCGACGTCCCTCCCGCAGAGGCCATCGCCAGGATCGAGGGAGGATAGCCTCCCCACCCGACCCAATGGCGGACTGAGTACCGAGGGCTGAGGACCGAGGACCGAGGACCAAGGACTGAGGACTGAGGACCGAGGACTTCATCCGACCAAGCGACCATCCGACCACCCTTGCGAAGATGGCCCGTCTGTGGG
>WFUY01000116.1 GCA_015484715.1 Thermoflexales bacterium
GCCTTCCCTGAGGAGATTCAGCAGGTGCTGGCTGACCAAGTGCTGGAGGCCGACCAGGTAGCCGGTGAGGCCGATCAGGCGCTGGGACAGGGGCTGGCAGCCGTCGCCTACAGCAAGGCCGAAGAGGCAGCTTCGATGATGGAGCAGGCTAACCTGACCGCCGGCATCCTGGAACGCTACCTCACCGGCGGCCTGAACGACGCCGTGGACTACCTCCAGGCGACGATGGCGGTGGAGACGGAACTGAGCGCTGTGGTGGACCTGCTGCAGGCGGAGTCGCCCCGCACGGTGAGCGATCAACTGGCCCTCTTCGACGCTTACAGCGAGATCGGCATCGCCGAGGGGCTGCGGCTGGTGGGCAACAGCATCGTCAACGACCTGATCCAGAACGCCGGCTACTACTCCGAGGAGGAGCTGGTGACGAAACTGGCCACCGCAGCGGCCTACTACACGCTGGCCAGCGACTTCGTCCAACTCGCTCGGGATGCTGTGGACATCGGAATGGGCTTCGGCTCGGCCCCCGCCGTGGAGCCGGAGAAGGCGATGCGGATCGCCGAGACGATGCGTCGGGCGGCGGAGGCGAACATGGCCCTCTTCGAGTCCACCATCGTCGAGCCCTGGGCCCAGCAGTATGGGCTGAGCCTGGACGCGGCCAAAGGGGTCTGGCAGAACGCAGAGATCTACTACCTGCTGGCGGAGGCTGCTCGGCTGGGCATCAACACCCTGGGCCAGCAGGTGGGGAGCGGCCCCGAGTCGGCCGGGCTGGTCTTCGGCCACTCCCAGAGCGCCTACACCCTCTCCGCCATGCTCATCGCCAAGCACTACTCGCTGGGGGCCCAGGTGGATCAGGACTTGAACATCGTGGGCTACCAGAACGAGAAGGCGCTGGCGGAGATGCTGGACTTCGCCGATCGGCGGGCGCGGGAACTGATCAACCTGGCCGGTGACAATGCGTCCATCTCAGCTCTCTTCTACTACGAGAACGCCCGGATGCTGCGCCAGGGAGATGCCGACGACCAGATGACGGCGCTGTCCTACTACTGGCAGGCCGCTCTCTTGGCTCAGTTGGGCGCCTATATGGCGGGGAAGTAGGCCAAACCGCTTCTCCGGGAATCAGGGATACAGGACGCCGGCTCGGGAGACGGGCTGGCTCCTGTATCCCTACGAATGGCAAGCTGTGAATTGCAAATGACAAATGGCAACCGAGGAAGTACAATGGTGCGTGCTCCGATGCGTTCCTTGTTGGTCGTCTTAGGGGTTGGTTTGGGGTTGGTTCTCTGGCTGCTGGTGAGTCTAAACGGGGGGAGCGCCCCGGTCTCCCTGGCCGCCCCGACGGCCACGACCTGGTACGTCTCCCCGGCGGGGGACGACAACAACGACTGCCAGACGCCGGCGACGGCCTGCAAGACGGTCAACGCAGCGGTGGGCAAGGCCTCCGACGGGGACACGATTCAGATCGCCGCCGGCACCTACGTCGAATCCTCGACGATCAGCCTGGGCGCCTACCTCACGCTCCGGGGGGCCGGGGCCGGCCAGACGGTCCTGGACGGCGGCGGCAGCCAGCGGGTGTTCTACGTGGCCAGCGGCGCCATCGTTACCATGACCGCCCTCACCATCCGCAACGGCAAGGCCACCGACGCCCACGGCGGTGGCATTCGCAACGACGGCACGCTCATCCTGGAGGATGCCGAGGTCGTCAGCAACACGACCAACTGGGATGGTGGCGGGATCTACAACACCGGCGTGCTCACCCTCACCCGGACTACGGTGGCCTCCAACCAGAGCGCAGGCGGAGGAGGCATTTATCACTACAGCAGCCTGCGCCTGGTCATCCGCGAAAGCACCATCCGGGACAACGTGGCGGCCAACGGCGGGTACGGGGGAGGCCTGTTCGTGAACGGCGGAACCACCACCATCGAGAGGAGCACCATCAGCGGCAACCAGGCGGAAGGCCAGAGCGGGGCGTTCCACGTGCAGGGCAGCGCCACGGTCACCCTCACCAACACCACCGTGAGCGGCAACCAAACGTCCGGTTTGCTCACGAGCGCCGTCTACATCGTCGGCGGCTCCACCGTGAAGCTGTTCAACAGCACGGTGACCAACAACAGCCAATCGGGGACGGCTTTCGACAACACCTACGGGACGCTGATCGTCCAGAACACCATCCTGGCCAATACCTCGAACTGCTCCTCCGGGGCGACCAGCCTGGGGAACAACCTGGCCGACGACACCTCGTGCAATTTGACCCAGAGCACCGACCAGGAGTCCACCGATCCCAAGCTCGGCCCGCTGGCCGACAACGGCGGGCCCACCCTCACCCACGCTCTGCTCTCCGGCAGCCCGGCCATTGACGCGGGCGACAACGCCGCCTGCCCGGCCACGGACCAGCGGGGCTACAGCCGGCCCTACGACGGAAACAACGACGGCACGGCCACCTGCGACATCGGGGCCTTCGAGTTCCGCCACCAGCTCGCCATCGCCGACACCACGGTGACCGAAGGGGACAGCGGCACGGTCAACGCCGTCTTCACCGTCACCCTCTCCCCCACC
>WFUY01000117.1 GCA_015484715.1 Thermoflexales bacterium
GCGCACCAACTCCTCGATGAGGGCCTTCTGGGGGGCCAGGCGGGCCAGCCGGGCCTGGTTGGGTGCCTCCAGGTTGACCGAGACCCGGTCGGCCAGCCGCATCGCCTGGGCCACCTGATCCTGCTCGGCCCCGGGCATCAGCTTGAGATGGATGTAGCCCCGGAACCGGTAGCGGCGTCGGAGGAGTTCCGCCGTCGCCAGGAGCCGGTCCTGAGTGCGCACCCCCCCGCCCACCAGGCCGGAGCTGAGGAAGACGCCCTGGATGAGGCCGGCCCGGTGCATCTGGTCGCACAGGGCTGCCAGTTCATCGGGCGTGAAGGTGACGCGGCGGAAGTCCCGCCCGGCCCGGAAGGGGCAGTAGAGACAGTTCCGCTCGCAGGCGCTGGTCAGCAGCGTCTTGAGCAGGGGGATGCGCCGTCCCCCCGGCAGGACCGCCTGGTGGATCATCCCCCGCAGGGGGTCTCCGGGAAGGCCGCAGGAGCCCCCCTGGGGAGGCACCTCCTCGGCCGGCTCGAACCGGGCGGCTGCGCTCAGGCGCTTCAGCTTCTCCCGACAGTCCATCACGGCCTCCTGGACGGGCGGTGGGCAATGATCGGCAGTGCCCACCCACCCTTATCATACGCACAAACGTTCGATTTGTCAAGGAGGGTTCATCGGAGCGGTGATTACCCACAAGGGAGTGAGAGCGTGGTCCGTAGCAGGCCGTCCACGAATTTCTCACCAATGCACGAATGAGGCGGTCCTCAATTCGTGTATTCGTGCCCCATTCGTGGCCGGCTAGTCTCCCTATCTCCAAAGATATGGGTAATCACCGGTTCATCGGTTCCTTGACGAAAGGGCCGAAATGGGCTACAATTCGGCGGCTGTTATCCCCCTATGAGGAGTGTGATGATGGAGCAGACAGAACTGACCGCTCAGCGCCGCACGATCACCGGCAAGAAGGTCAAGCGCTTGCGCCAGCAAGGGATCATCCCGGCCGTGCTCTACGGACCCGGCGTTGAATCCATCCCCATCCAGGTGGAGGAGCGGGCGCTGAACCGGGCGATGCGCCGAGCCGGCCAACGGCTGATCAACCTGCGGATCGAGGGAGACCCCCAGCCCCACCGGGTCCTGGCCCGAGAGGTGCAGCGAGACGTGATCACCGGACGAGTCCTGCACGTGGACTTCCTGGAGGTGAGCCTGACCCAGAAGCTCACGACGCGGGTGCCCGTCGTCCTGGTGGGCGAGCCGGACCCCGTGCACCGGGGGCTGGCGGTGCTGCTCCAGGGCGTGGACGAAGTGGAGATCTCCTGCCTCCCCGAGGACCTCATCTCCTCCATCGAAGTAGACGTGAGCGACCTCAAGCTGGACCAGGTCATCCAGGTGAAGGACCTGCGAGTGCCGGCCGGCGTCGAGATCCTGACCGAGCCCGAGGAGATGGTCGCCCAGTTGAGCCTGCTCCGGGTGGCCAAGGCGCAACTGGCCGAAGAGGAGGCCATAGGAGAGGAGGTCTCGCCGGACGAGGTGGAGGTGATCGCCAAGGGCAAGACCGCCGCCGAGGAGGAGTTGGACGAGGGCGCGTAACGCCGACGGCTGCCGGAGCCACCCATCACCGGCGTCCGTCGTGCCCCCCGCACCGCCCAGACCTTCTCCGTCACGTCCCCGAAAGAAGTCGCCGGCCCGCCCCCCTCGCCGACCGCCGCTATCATCACCAAGCGGTGCCCAACCTACCCAGCAGGCCAGAGCCGTGGCGTAGCGCAAGAGGCCATCTTGTGCCACCGACCAAGGGTGGCGTAGCGCAAGATGACATCTTGCGCTACTGGTTATGGACTGGTTATGGAAAGGAGGCACCTATGGCCCTCCCCACCCTCACCGAATCCGACATCCGCCGACACACCGACCCCCGATCCTTTCAGCGCGGTATGGACTACTACTATCGGGGAGCCATCCTCAATCCCGTGCGCCAGGGCAACGAACTGCGTGCCGATTGCCGGGGCAGTCAGTACCAACCCTATCGCGTCACCGTAACCCTGAGCGAACGCGGCATCGTCCACTACCACTGCTCCTGTCCGCGCGGCGGCTTCTGCAAACACATCGTCGCCCTGCTCCTCACCTGGGTGCACGAGCCGGACGAGTTCCACGTGATAGCTCCCCTGGATGACCTCCTGGCCCAACGCAGCCGGGAGGAGCTCATCGCCTTGATCAAGGAGATGATCGCCCGCGAGCCGGACCTGGCCCGGCTTCTGGAGCTGCCGCTGGGACCGACGGACTCCCGCCCCTTCGACCTGGAGCCCTTCCGCCGACAGGTGCAGTACGCCCTCACCCGCGAGGACCCCGAATGGGTGGCCCGCGAGCTGGAACAGGTGCGCCAGACTGCCGGCCGCTATCTGGCGGCCGGCGACCCCATCGCCGCCGGCGACCTCTACGCCCTCATCCTGGACGAGACCACCGCCCATATGGAAGACTGGTGGCCGGAGTGGGACCGTGATGGAGACATCTCCTTCGTGCTCCAGGAGTGCGCCGAGGGGCTGGACCGATGCCTGGAGGCGGGCGTTGCCGATGATGCGGCCCGTCGGCGCTGGCTGGAGGCCCTGTTGGAAGCCGAACTGAAGGACATCCACCTGGGCGTGGACCTGGATGCGCCCGCCGGCGACGTGGTGCTGGAGCGGGCGACGGACGAGGAGTGGGCTTGGATCGAGGCGCGACTGCTGCAGGAACTGCAAAAGGCCGGCGAATGGGCCCGCAGTTCGCTGGTATCCTTGATGGCCGGACGGCGGGAGTTGACCGGCCGGAAGGCGGAAGCGGATGCTTTCCTGCTGGAGCACGGCACCCCAGAGCAACGCGCTTTCCGGCTCGTTCGATTGGGCCGCGTGGAGGAAGCGATTCGCATCGCCGAGGAGCACTTCACCGATCGGCCCGGCTTGGTCACCCAGTTCGCCGACGCCTTGGTCGAGGCCGGCCACGGCGACGCGGCTGCGGCCTACGTGACCGGCCAGTTGCGCCACGAACGTTACACCTGGACTTACCGCCCCTGGCTGGCCCGCTACTTTCAGGAACGGGGTGACCGGTCGGCGGCCCTCGACTGGTGGCGGCGCGAGTTTGAGATGCACCCTTCCCTGAACACCTACCGGGCACTGCGGGAGCTGGCCACGGAGATAGGCACCTGGGGGAGGTTTCGGTCGGACCTGCTGGACGCCCTCGACCCCACCCGCCACGCCGCGCTGCTGGTGGACATCGCCCTGGAGGAAGGAGATGTGGGCCGTGGATTGGAGATCGCCCGTCGGCCCGGCACCTCCCTTGGCTGGACGCAGTGGGAGCGCCTGGCCCGGGCCGCCGAAACCGACCGGCCGCGTGACGCCTTGGAGATCTACCGGCGACTGGCGGAACACGCCATCGCCAAACGGGGCCGGGAAAACTACAAGGTCGCCGCCGACTACCTGCGCCGTGTGCGCGACCTGTATCGGAAGCTGGGCGAAACTGCCGAGTGGGAGACCTACATCACGCACCTGCGCCAGGAGCACCGTCGCCTGCGTGCCCTGCAAGATGAGCTGAACAAGGCAGGTTTGTAAGCTTGAGAAGGACCGAGGGGTTGTGATATGCCCGAAGAAGCCCTGGGCCTGATAGACCAACTGAGCCCCGAAGAGGGAGTGAAGATTTTGAGAGCCCTGGCCCGCCAGGATACGCAGCTTGCAGCCCGCATCGCGGAAGCCATCATAGCCTACTTGCGTAGAAGTGCCCCCCAAGTTCCCGAAGATGCTGAAGATATTGCCGAGGACGTCCTCTATGAGTTAGACCATCTGGAGGTGGAGGAAGTCTGGAATCGGGCGGGCCGGACTCGCTACGGCTACGTGGAGCCCGTAGAAGTAGCCGAGGAGATGATGCAGAAGGTATTAGAGCCTTACCTGGAGGAAATGAAGCGCTACCAACAGCTCGACATGCACGATGCCGCGCGACTCACTTGTATGGGAGTGCTAGCCGGCCTGTACCGCTTCGAGACCGAGTCCACCACACAGTTCAAGGATTGGGCCCCAGACCTGCCGGTGATCTTCGCAGAAGAGGTCCTGGGTGATTGGAAAGCAGGCAATCCCCGGGCAGCAGAGGTGAGGGAAATGGAGCAGTTCATCCACGATGAACTGACCAAGTGGGCATCCTATCTACTGCGGGAGAGCTGGTGATGAGCGGAGACCCCGTTCAACCCTGGATTGACATGCTGTGGGAAAAGCACGAGTGCTTCCTGTATTCGGCTCGCTCGGAAACAGTAACACTGGATGGACGCGCCATCCGTCTTCTGCTGCCGGAGTACATGCCTGGGTTCACAGTGCGGGCCTGGGCCGAGCGAGGAGACCTGCTCTTCCTACTGCTCCAACTGGACGTGCGCTATGTGGATGCCTTCTTGGGCGCCGTGGTGGTCGCCCGGAAGACAGGGGAAGATACCTACACCACAACCATCTGGCACGAACTCTACCCTTATGCCTTGAAGCACCTGGGGTTGGCCCCGGAAGAGGGGTGATGGCGAGAGAAGCCGGGCATCACCAACCCGTCTCCCCCATCTCCTGGGCATACCGCCGGTAGAGCCGCCAGTACCGCCCCCGTAGGGCCAGCAGCGTCTCGTGGGTCCCTTCCTCGACGATCCGCCCCTCCTCCAGCACGACGATCTTGTCGGCCCGGACGATGGTGCTGAGCCGATGGGCGATGACGAAGGCAGTCCGCCCCTCCAGCAGCCGGCCCAGCGCCCGCTGGATCTGCCGCTCCGTCTGCGGGTCCACGCTGGAGGTCGCCTCGTCCAGGATCAGGATGCGGGGATCGGCCAGGAGCGCCCGGGCGAAGCTGAGGAGCTGCCGCTGCCCCACGCTTAGGTTGGCCCCTCCCTCCTCGA
>WFUY01000118.1 GCA_015484715.1 Thermoflexales bacterium
GGGGCACCCTGCTCCACGTCCGGGGTCGGCGTCGGGGAACCCGACGGGTGGACCGGGCCGGGCTCCTGGGCCGGTGCCGTTCCCGCGCCCATCTGGCTGAGCCGCCAGAGGCAGTGGAGCGTCACCTTCAGCTCGACGAGGTTGTCAATGAGGGGCAGCAACTCGCTGAAGACGGACTCCGGCAGGGAGACCGGTCGGGCTCTATCGGGGAAGCCGGGGAAGTAGAACGCTTTCATCTCGCCCATTTGTGCCCCACTCACTGCGCTCCTGTGCCACAAAGTTCACCAAGAGCACGACGCACACGAAGCACCTCAAACACGGCGACCTCATCATCTTCAGGGTTTGCCTCGGTCCACAAGAGGGCCTCCCGGCGCAGGGCCGCCTCTTCGTCGCAAAAAGCCTCAACGGAGACGGGGATACCGCGCTCAACCAGGACTACAATCCACAAGGGGTCTGATCGTTGGTCGGGCATCGTTCACCTGCCGCTGGGAATCTACACTCCGGGTCCTACGGGCTAGAAGGCCAGGTCGGCGCGGCGGACCTCGGCGTCCACGAACTGGGTTTGCTCCTTCTTGAAGAAGAGCTGGATGGTGCCCGTGGGACCGTGCCGGTGCTTGGCCACGATGATGTCGGCGATGTTCTTCAGCTCGGTATCAGGATTGTACACCTCATCGCGATAGATGAAAAGGACCACATCGGCGTCTTGTTCCAGGGAGTTGTGGACAATGATGTCGTTGGCTACAAAGTTGTGGTGCCCGGGCACTTCGAGATCGAAAACTTCCTCAACTCCAGCAGGCTCCACACGGACTACTTGGTCCCAGGGGGTGTCCAGAGGCGGTAAGGCTATGTGCTCTCCCGGCACAAGCTGGTCCAAGCGCTTCCAGCCTTCCAAGGTGCGAAATCGGTGGTTGGCCGTCGCACGCACCTCTCTCCCCAACCGGGTGAGAAGGCGGAAAACCGGCTTCACGCCTGTGCGCCACGCTTTACGGGCGTGGGTTGACTCCAGCCGCCAGGTGGCCTCGTTGAGGGCCATAACCTCCAGGGGCCGGCTTGCTTGCACGAGGTCCCGGATGGGCACCCGTCGTCCGTCGGCCATCTGGACCAGCGTGTCCCCTGTCAAACAGCCGCTCTCCCGCAGGTCGGAGAGGAGGGGGCGCTTGTCGTGGCGCTGCTCGACGGCTCTGGAGAGCTGGGAGGCGGCGACGACGGGCACGTTGAGCTCCCGGGCCAGCCCCTTCAGAGCGCGGGAGATGTAGCTGACTTCCTGCACCCGGTTCTCGGCCCGAAAATCGCCGCTCATCAGTTGCAGGTAGTCCACCATGATCAGGTCCAGCCCGTGCTCGGCGTAGAGCCGGCGGGCCTTGGTGCGCAACTGCATCGCCGAGATGGCCGGGGTGTCGTCAATGAAGATCATCGTCTCCGAGAGTGCGCCGGAGGCCTGGACGAAGCGCGGCCACTCATCCTCCCGCAGGTCGCCCGTCCGCAGCCGCTGGCTGTCAATCCCCGTCTCGGCGCTGATCAGCCGCTGGACCAACTGCTCGGCCGACATCTCCAGGCTGAAGATGGCCACCCGCTGACGGAGCTTGCGGGCGGCGTTAAGGGCGATGGAGAGGAGCAGGCTGGTCTTCCCCAGGCCGGGCCGGGCGGCGACGATGATCAGGTCGGAGCGCTGCAAGCCCCCCAGCAGCCGGTCCAGGTCAATGAATCCGGTGGGAACCCCCAACGGCTCCCCCCGGTGCTCGTACAGGTACTGAATGCGGTCGAAGTAGTCGGCCACCACCTGGTGGATGGGCACCAGGTCGCGGGCGAGCCGCTGCTGGGAGACGCCGAAGAGGGTCTGCTCGGCCCGGTCCAGCACCTCCTCGACATCCTCGGACTCTTCGTAGGCCAGGCTGGCGATCTGGCCGGCGGCGGCGATGAGCCGGCGGCGGATCGCCGTCCGCTCGACGATCCGCCCGTAGGCTTCGGCGTGGATGGCGCTGGGGACGGCGTTGATGAGGCTGCTGATGTAGGCCGGCCCGCCCACCTCGTCCAGTCGGCCCTGGCGTTCCAGTTCGTCGCAGACGGTCACAAAGTCGGCCGGCTCCCGCCGGTCGTGCAGGGCCAGGATCGCCTCGTAGATCCAGCCGTTTTTGACGATGTAGAAGTCTTCGGGCCGGAGAAAGGGGGAGACGCGGAAGATCGCCTCGGGATCAATGAGCAGCGATCCCAGCAGCGCCTCCTCCGCTTCCACATTGTGGGGGACCATCTTATCGGGAGCCGTTGTGGTCATCGGGCCTCCTCGCCCTCCTCGTGAAGGTGCACCTTCAGTTGGAGTTGTGCCTTGATCTTTTCTTCGAGCTTCGCCACAAAGTCATCCTTGCTGGGAACCCCCGGTGAGTTACGGAAGGCTCTGAGCAATTCCTCCGTAGAGGCGGACAGCTTCCGCGTGCAAGTGAGCCGATAGAGGTCTCCCTCTCGTGTCAGGTCATAGACCAGAAAGACGGTGGCGTGGCCATCGTCGTAAGTCATTCCCTCCAGGTTGTATCGAGCCACGAAGTTGCGATAAACGGGCTCCTGAAACACCCAATAGGCCTTCTGCCCCCACTGTTCCAGCACAACGCCCTTGTTAAGAATTTGAGTGAAGGACCGCTTGAGGGTGTCATAGGTGTTTAGACCGAAGCCGTAAGTCTGATCCACCACCTTCTCACCCCGAAGGAAGTCCTCAAGAGCCTGTACCAACTGGCCCGTGCCAGTAGTCTGGTCCGTTTGGATCTCTATGATGACGAAATCCTCGACTTGGCTGCTCAACGGCTTGTGTTTCACCATCACGAAGTCGAAACTGCCCACCGTTGGGAGCCGCACTTCCTGGAAGAGGAGCAAGTTATCCCTGGTGCCGAAATGTTGGTCTGCTACCTCCAGAAAGACGGTCTGCTCTTGAAGAAACCGCCGGGGGCAGATTGCAACCACACGCTCACCGTACTGGAC
>WFUY01000119.1 GCA_015484715.1 Thermoflexales bacterium
CACCTCATTCGTGCATTTGTGAGAAATTCGTGGACGGCCTGCTACGGACCACTCTCTCGCTCACTTGTGGGTAATCACCGACCGGATGGGTCTTGACAAACGGGTGCCCTTTTGGGTATAATCTGGTTGCTATATTGGTTTCCCTCCGTTGTCTACTCCCCACGGTTGGCTTCGCAGCGCTTGAGACCAGGCAAGAGCGATTCGTCCGAAGGCTGTTTCTCCCCAAGAGGACTCTCCGTAGAGCAGTTCTGTTTGGGTGCTCAGGCATCCTTGTCCTCGACGCAAGAAGGGGGGTGATAGACGCAACCCAAACTGTGGATCCGATGGACGATTCAGGTGGGGTCGCTTTCCTGAGGCCAATCAATCGGTTGGCCCTAGTACCAAGTTAAGGAGGGAAAAGCTATGGCACTGCTAGTCCTGGTCATCACGTTGGTGATCGTCATCCTGGGCTATCGCTTCTACGCGAGCAAGATGGACCGGGAGGTTATCCAGTCGGATCCCAAACGGGCGACGCCGGCGACCCTCTACCAGGACGGCGTGGACTTCATGCCGGCCAGCGGCAGCGTGCTCTTCGGCTATCAGTTCAAGTCCATCGCCGCGCTGGGCCCCATCGTCGGTCCCATCGTCGCCGTGCAGTGGGGATGGCTGCCGGCCGTGCTGTGGCTGGTGATCGGCGTCTTCTTCATCGGCTGGGTGCAGGACTACGCCTCGGCCATGCTGGCGATGCGGAACGAGGGCATGACCCTGGGCGGCCTGAGCTACAAGTTCATCTCCCCCCGGGCGCGGGGCATCCTCCTGAGCTTCCTCTACTTCTACCTGCTCCTCATTATGGGCGCTTTCGGTGCCGTCGTGGCCGGCCTCCTGGCCAATCCGGTGGTTCCTTTTGGCTTCCTCTTCCTGACCTTGGCAGGGCTCCTGGCCGGGCAGATGACCTACCGCTGGAAGCAGGACCTGCTCTTCACCACCGTCCTCACCGTGGCCCTGGCCCTCATCGGCATCTGGCTGGGCACGACCGACTTCTTCGCCAACATCGTCAAGGGCATCAACGGGCTGGCCGGTGACGCCGAAGGCGTGCTCTACAACACCCCCTACGGACCGATGAAGTGGTCCGTCTGGCTGTGGGGGATCGTGGCCCTGGCTTTCTGCTACCTGGGGTCGGTGCTCCCTATCTGGCGCTTCGCCCAGCCCATCAACTACACTTCCTTCTGGTTCGTCCTCCTGGGCATCGTGGGCTCCATCGTGGGCATCTTCCTGGCGACCCTGGGGGTGGGCACGGCCAAGACCAACTTCGCCATCCCGGCCTTCGTCACCTGGAACCAGCCCCACCTGGGCTGGCTGTGGCCCATCCTCTTCGTCACCATCTCCTGCGGGGCCATCTCCGGCTGGCACAGCCTGGTCTCCACCTCGGGCACGGCTCGCCAGCTTGAGAAGGAGACCGACGCCCTGCCCGTCGGGGCCGGCGCGATGTACACCGAGGCGGTGCTGGGGGTCCTCTCCGTCGTCTTCGCGGTCACCGCTGCAGCCGGCACCTTCTATGACCCGGCCCAGAACTGGAAGCTGACCGCAAAGGCCGGTGGGGTCTTCGCCGACGGGATGTCCCGCTTCCTGGGCGTGCTCGGTGTCCCCGCCGATCTAGGGACGGCCATCGGCTCCATCTTCCTGGCCGTGATGGCGCTCACGGTGATGCAGTTGGTCCTGCGCTTCATGCGGGTGGCCAGCGCCGAGCTGATCGGCGACAAGATCGTCGCCTTCAAGAACCCCCACGTCGGCTCCATCGTCGCCATCCTCTTCACCCTGCTGATCCTGTGGACCGGCTTCTGGCAGAGGATCTGGGTGCTCTTCGGTGGGGCCAACCAGCTCTTCGCCGGCCTGGCCCTGCTGCTCATCACCATCTGGCTGGCCCGAGAGGGGAAAGCCTACAACTGGACCTTCTGGCCGGCGGTCTTCATGTACGTCACCACGGTGACCGCCCTGCTGATCACGGCCTACAAGTCCTTCAACGCGGCCTTCGAGCCGGGCATCGAGGCGGCCTTCGTCTTCGGCAACCTGGTGGCCGGCCTCATCGGGCTCTTCCTCGCCCTGGCGGCCTTGGTGCTGGCCTACGATGGGCTCCGCTCTTTCCAGAGGGCCCGCACCGAGATGGCGATGGCAGCCCGCTGAGAAACGCCTCGGTCTGCTGACGTCAACACTGCAGGTGGGAGGGCTCTACGGATGGGCTCTCCCACCTGTGTTGCTCGAATGCCGAGGGAGGAGAGGTCAATGCGAGGGATCGTCGTCGAGGTGGTCACACCGGTCCTGACCTTCCAGTCCCACTGTTCCCAGTGCGAGTTCGTCTTCGACAAGACCGGACTGGATGTCAGCGCCACGGTGCAACAGGAAGCGATCAACGCCTATCCTCAGTGGCTGCAGGAGGCCTACCTCCAGGTCTCCGATTGGGTTCGGGAGATCGCCCGGCGCTACCAGGGCGCAGTGCGGGTCTGCATCGTGGACCCCCAGTCGCTGGAGGGGATGTGGCGCTTGCTGCGCTATTGGATCCGCCGCTACCCGACCTTCCTGTTGGACGGCCAGAAGTTCGTCGGGTGGGAATCGGAGCCGGCCCTGCGAGCGGCGATCGAGGAGAAGCTGTCGGCCCAAGGATGGAGGAAGCAGGATGCGGCGGCTGATTGTTGAGGTCATTGCCCCCGTGCTGAGCTATCAGCTCCATTGACCCCACTGCGAGTGGATGTCAAACCAAGCGGGTCTTGGTATCGGGGACAAAGTCCATAACGAGGAGATCAACGAGTATCCTGAGTGGCTCCGCGAGGAGTACCTGCGGGTCTGCACCTGGGCTCGGGAGGTGGCGGAGCGCTATCGGGGAGCGGTGCTGATCCGCATCGTGGACCCCGAATCCCTGGTGGGAATCTGGCGGCTGATCCGTCACTGGATCCGTCGCTACCCCACCTTTCTCGTAGATGGCCAGAAGTTCGTTGGTTGGGAGTCGGAGCCCGAGCTCCTGGCCGAGGTGGAGCGGCGGCTCCAGGCCCGGGGCTGGCCACTGCCGTCGGAGGTGGAGACGCCCCCGGGATGAACCCGAGATGGCCCTCACGCCGGCTCACCGCCAGCGACCGGCCCTCCAGATGGTGATCAGGAGCCAGAGACCCAGGAAGCTGGCGACGATGAAGCCCAGGATCACCAACCAGGTGATGATCCCCCATTGAGCGTTCAGGTTGAGGGTGGGGATGAGCAGGGCCAGGGCGACGATGAAGGCGGCGACGAGGATGCTGAGGGCCAGCCGGCTGGCCATGCGGTCCATCCGCGCCGTCGTCTCTTCCAGCTCCTGCAGGCGCAGCCGGATCTGCAGCTCTCCCCGTTCCGCCTGCTCCAGCAAGCGCACCGCCTGGCGCGGGGCCACGCTGGTCAGCTCCGCCCAGTCGGTGATCCCCCGGAGCAGGGAAGGCCCCCAGTGGTCGGGCAACCAAACCTGCCGCATCAGGCGGCGGACGTAGGGCTCCGAGACGGCGAAGATGTCGAAGTCGGGGTCGAGCTTCAACCCCACCCCCTCCATCATCCCCAAGGTCTTCCCCAACAGCCAGAGGTCGCTGGGCAGCCGCAAGTGATGGCGGAAGGCGATGGGCATCACATCCCGGATGACCTCCTGGGCTCGGATCTCTTTGAGCGGCAGCCCCTGATACTTGCGCAGGAGCCGGGCGATGTCCCGGCTAAGGCCGTTGCGATCCACCCCCTGTCGGGTAGCTCCCATGCGGATGAGCTGATCGGCGACGGCCTCGCTGTCCATCTGCACGGCAGCGATGTAGAGGCGGACCAGGTCCTCGCGGAGCCGGCGGTCCAGGTAGCCCACCATCCCGAAGTCCATCGCGCCGATCACCTCGCCGGGCATGACGACGAAGTTGCCGGGATGGGGGTCGGCGTGGAAGAAGCCGTCCACCAGGACCTCTTGGATGATGATGCGGGCGGCGTGGAGGGCGATCCGCTTGCGGTCGTAGCCGGCCGCGTCCAGCGCCTCCACGTCGTCTATCTTGATCCCCCGGATGCGTTCCAGCGTCAACACCCGGCGGGTCGTCGTCTCCCAGTAGACCTGGGGGATGTAGAGGGCCGGCTCGTCGGCGAAGTTCTCCCGGAAGCGGTCGGCGTTGCGCCCTTCCCGCCGATAGTCGAGCTCGGCCCGCAGCGTGTAGGCGAACTCCTCGGCGATCTCCGGCAGGTCATAGAGCTCGCCCAGGGGGGTGTGCTGTTGGGCCAGCCAAGCCAGGTCGCTGAGGATCTCCAGGTCGGTCTCGATGATCCGAAGGATGTGGGGGCGCTGGACCTTGACGACCACCTCGGTGCCGTCGCGCAGGGTGGCCGGGTGGACCTGGGCGAGAGAGGCTGCGGCAATGGGCTGGGGATCGAAGGAGGCGAAGTGGGCGCTCAAGGGGGCGCCCAGCTCTTCTTCCAGGCAGCTCTGG
>WFUY01000120.1 GCA_015484715.1 Thermoflexales bacterium
CCGGTTATCCGCGTCGAACTCGCTGATGCGGGAGACGACGTACTGGATGTCCTCCTGGGTCACCTCCTGATGGCTCAGGACGACCTCGCCGTCGGTGTAACGGGCCTCGGGCAGTCGGCCCAGGTCCAGCACCACCTCCAGCAGGTCGTCCCCTCGTCCGATCTGCTCCACGGCGATCCTGACGTGAGGGGGCAGGACGGCCAGGAGCAGGTCCAGGTCATCGGTGATGTGGTACTGGGTGGTTGGGACTGCAGTGGAGATCTCGTGCCTCTCTTCCGCTTGTTCTTCCATCTGATTTTTCTTCTACCCTCCTCTGCATGGTTCTTGGTTAGTCTGGGAATCGGCTCTTCTCGTCGGTCCTCCTCAATCGGCATAACAACCGCCCTGGTCCGGTCGTCCGTTCAATGGCCGTTCAATGGATGGAGACCGAGGGCGTGCTCATCTCGGTGGGCGTCTCCAGCCCCAGGGTGTGGGCCCAGGCGGGCTCGACAATCCGGGCGACGGTGTGCCGGACCAGGACGGCAGTGGTCAGCAGCGGCTCGAAGCCGGCCTGGCGCAGGGCTCCATCCAGTCCCCCCTGATAGCGGCGCACCCGACAGTAGATGGGCCGGTCCGGTGCGTTGCGCAGCGCAGCTAGCCCATGGGCCAGCAGGAGGTCCACGTAGCGATCGGCCTGGGGGTGGAGCATCAGGTAGAGGGCGTGGCCCAGCCGGCCCCGGCGCACGGCCAGGTGGGCGATGATCTCCTGTCCTTGCTCCAGCACCAGGGCGTCGTGCCAGCGGTCGGGCTGAAGGCCGTTCCACGTTCCCTCGGCCTGGCGGACGAGGGGGGGGACCAAGTTGATGTAGAAGCTACGCACGGCCCATCGGTCGGCAGCCCGGTAGGGACGCAGGCCGGGCAGCCTCCTGGCCTGGAGACCGACAGAGGGACGGTCCAGGCGGTAGATCTGCTGGTAGGTGTAGAGGGCAAAGCCGGCCCGTTGCAGGTGCTCTATGACTTCTCCGCCCTCCGGGGCTTCCACCACCAGTCGGTGGGCTCCGCGCCGTCCCAGGTAGGCCACGATCCCCTCTAGGAGGGGCAGCCAGTCCTCCTGGGTGCTGACGCTCAGGTAGCAGAGATGGGCTCGGCTGGCGCCGGGCTGATGGGTGAGCTGGGCGAAGGCCCGCCGAGGCAGGACCAGGGTCTGCATCCCCCAGCTACCCAGCGTCAGGTAGCCGATCAGCGCCTGGCGGAGAGGGGAGACCCCCTCCAGCAGGGCTCGCTCGTAATCCAGCACGTGACCGTGATCCCGTAGTCGTCGGACCAGGTCCAGATCACGCCAGTCGAAAGGTCGAATCATCACCCTGGTTCCATCCGCCTTTGGTCCTGCTTCGGATTGGGAGCGTGACCAAACGCATGCGGAACGTTTCATCTCTCGTACCCTCCCGCAGGTCACCGGTCGAGGCCGCTTTCAGCCTCGATGGGCTATTGGAAGCACGGTTTCGCGTCGGAAACGCGCCTAACCTGCGGGAGGGCGAACAGTTGCCGGCTACTCATGGTATTGTACACCGGTTAATCGTCCACGACAAGTAAGGAAAACCCGGTGATTACCCATATCTGTTGGAGGTAGGGAGACTAGCCGTCCACGAAGGGGGCACGAATACACGGATTAAGGACCGCCTCATTCGTGCATTTGTGAGAAATTCGTGGATAGCCTGCTACGGACCACTCTCTCGCTCACTTGTGGGTAATCACCGCAGGAAAAGGACCGGCATCGGGTGCCGGTCCTTCGGTGCGGCCATGTCCATCGCTCTTCGCCTCTCAATCCCTCAGCCGGCCTGGTGGGCCGGTTCCCGCCGGGGCGGACGCGGCGTCGCCGGCGGACCACCCCGGTGGATGCCATCCCGGTTTAGCCCCAACTTGCGCATTATCCGCTCCCAGGTGAACCGCTCCCGCTGGGCCCGTACCCACCGCTTGAGGGCGTTGATCGGCTTCCGTCGCTGGCTCTCCTGGAGCGCCCACTTGAGGAACTCGTAATCCTGCCCCTTGATCTTCGGCTCCGTGGGGTTGCGCCGGTAGCTGTCGTAGTCGGTGATGCGGCTCAAATCGTGCTCCACCACGTAGTCGTAGAGGTCTGTGCCTGGGTGGGGGGTGTAGAAGGCGGGGCTGTAGTAGTCGGGGTCAATCTCCTTCATCATCCGCACCGTGTCCATAACCTCTTCTTTCGTCTCCGTGGGGATCCCCAGCATGTAGTTGGCCCAGATGGTGATCCCCTTCTCCCTGCAGATGCGGGCTGCCTCCAGGTTCTGTTCCACCGTCGTCCCCTTGCGCAACAGGTTGAGGATGCGCTGGTTGCCGCTCTCGAAGCCGATGAAGTAGCCCTTTAGCCCCGCCTCCACCATCCGGTCCACCATATCCTCGTGGCGGACGATGATGTCGGCCCGGCTCTGGCAGAAGAAGGGCTGGGTGAACCCTTCCTCCTGGTAGCGGCGGGTGAACTCGATGACCCAGTCCCGGTCCTCGGTCAGGCAGTCATCGTGGAACATAAAGCTGGCGAAGTGGTAGCGGTCGCGCAGCATCTTCAGTTCCTCGATGACGTTCTCGACGGAGCGGCGGCGGGTGCGCTTGCCGAAGATGTAATCCTCGCCGGGCTTGCAGAAGGAGCAGTTGTAGTTGCAGCCTCGGCCGGCGATGATGGTCACGAAGGGGGGTGGGAGTTCCTTGACGAAGGGGACCTCCGGCGAATCCAGGTCGTAGCCGAACTTGCGCCACTCTTCCAGGAAGAGGTCCCGGTCAGCAAAGGGGATGGCATCCAGGTCGGGCGTCTTCCCCCGAATGATCCTCCGGTCCGGGGGGCGGCCCATCTCGATGGCCTTGAGCATCTCCGGGAAGGTGATCTCCGCCTCGTGGGTCACCAGGTAGTCCACGTTGGGGATGCGCATGGAGTCTTCCAGGGCCAGGGTGACGTGGGGGCCTCCCACGATGGTGATGATGTTGGGGTCGTACTCCTTGACGATTTGGCAGGCGACGCGGACGGGGTTGTAGTCCACGCTCATCATCGTCAGGCCGACGACGTCCGGCCGGCGCTCGGCCAGCACATCCCGGAAGTGGTCCCAGCTCTGGAGGGCTCGTAGGTCAATCAGGTCTATCTCGAACCCTTCGGCCTTGGCCGCCGCGCTGAGGGAGGCCAGGCCGTGGGAGATCCAACCGGCGTCCATCCCCTGTTTCAGGGAGTTGAACCCACGCCCGGCGATGCCGGGGTAGATGAGGGTCGTCTTGAGGTTCACCGTTCTCCTCCTGAAGGTATGGGGCTGCTCCAAGGCATTGGAACCGGGATCACGACGAGAGGATGCCGGGGGAGTTCAGGAGAGAGGGGAGGCTGAAGGCGTGATCCGGTAGGTGCAACGGTCGTCCCCCCGTACCACCCAGGTCAGTTGGGTGGGAGAGATGCCCAAGAGTCGGGTGAGGAGGGCTTCGTCCATCGCGCAGACCTCCGGGTGCTCGCGGGCGACCCGATGGTAGGGGCAGTTGTGGGTGTAGAGGTAGTAGCTCCCGTTGTCCCCTTCCTCCCAGTGGGCGATGTAGCCCCTGTCCGTGAGG
>WFUY01000121.1 GCA_015484715.1 Thermoflexales bacterium
ACGGAGTTCCACCACGCTGGATGCATCGGTGTTGCTGCTCAGAGCGTCCAGCAGGTCCATAAGGGCATCGGCTCGGTTGTTAAGGTGCTGATATAGCAGGTCTCGGAACCGGCGAAGTTGGGGTTCGCTCATACTCCCAACTTTGCCCGGCTCCGGCCTGATTGTCAAGTCCTCCAAAGGATGGGGGCAGCTTTGTCAAAAGTCCAATCGAGGTGGGTGAACCTTGGTTTGGGAGGGGTTTGGGCGTTGGCGGGCCTGGTTGTATTCGCGTCTGCTGCGGTGCAATTCAGTCGCTGTTACCGGCGGGGGGAGCTGTGCACTCACGGTGTCTATGCGCTGATGCGGCACCCTATGTATGGGGCGTGGATTGTGTTCATAGTGCCCGGGGTGGTGGTTTTGGGCTCGGTTTGTGGGCTGACCGTTCCGATCTGGATGGTGGTGGTTTTCAGGCTCTTGACAAACCCCCCAAATCGGGCTACAATAGGTTCGCTTTAACGCCGAGGGGATGATGCGAAGGGCTTCCCCATCGCCCAGCGCGACCGTATCATACCCGTTTTTGGGCAAGGGTCAAGTGCTCCTCATCCGAAGGTGGTGAGGGTCCCACTCCCCCACAGCCGCTCTGAGGCGCGGTCCTTATCCTGAAGTTCCGCCGGCCCCTCGGAGGACTCTCAAAGGGACCCCACCGACGAACGTCAGTTCTACCCTTCAACCACAACGTAAGGAGGTCGTTTCCCATGACCCACATTATCACCAGTCTCTGCCTGCGGGACTCAGCTTGCGTGGAGGTCTGCCCTGTGGAGTGTATCGTGCCGGGGCAGCCGGAGAGCGAATGGCCCTGGTTCTACATTGACCCGGATACCTGCATTGACTGTGGGGCCTGCGTGCCCGAGTGCCCCTATGAGGCCATCTTCCCCGAGGACGAGGTGCCGGAGGCCTATACGCTGCGGGCCGGCCAGGAGGTCCAGCCCCATGATGGCGAGCGCTGGACCGCGAAGGGCGGTGAGGTTATCAACCTCCGCGAGGACATCGAGTACAACTACAAGTTCTTCCAGGAGGGCCCGGGCTACAGCGCCGCCGGCTAGAGCTATGCCATCACCTTTGGCCAAGGCCGTATAGGGGGCGACCGAATGGTCGCCCCTTCCTTGTTGGGCGCCGCCTGGACACCAGCGTCGAAGTACGGTATACTTCCGGCGTGAAACTTTAGGCGTGTCTACTCAGCCTACCCTCCCGCAGGTTACCGGTCGAGGGCGCTTTCAGCCCCGATGGGCTGTTTGAAGCACGGTTTCGCGTCGGAACACGTCTAACCTGCGGGAGGGTGAACAGTTACCTTTAGGCACATCAAGCGTGAGGAGATCGAAGCGATGCGAGAAGAATTCCCAGGCAAGGGCAAAGTCGCCGTTTTGCGCACCACGCCGGAGACCGTGCTGGACGATTACGGGCGGTTGATGGAATTGGCCGGCTTTGAGGAAGCGCTGCCCAAGGATAAAGAGACCATCCTGAAGATCAACATCTCCTGGCAAACCTGGTACCCGGCCTGCTCCACCGCCCCCTGGCAACTGGAGGGGGTGATCCGCAAGCTCCAGGAGGCCGGTTATCCCCGGTTGCTCGGCGCCCACAACGACACCGTCGTCGTGGATGCCCGCGTGGGCGAGCGGAACAACAAGCACCTCTACGTGGTCGAGAAATACGGCGTGGAGAACGTCCACCTCTACGAGCCCCAGTACGAATGGGTGCGCTACGAGCCCAAACGGCCCTTCCTGGTGCTGGACAAAGTCTACCCCAACGGGCTCTACATCCCCAAAATCCTGGTGGGACGAAATATCATCCAGCTTCCAACCGTGAAGTGTGTCCACCCCGATACCGAGATCGTGCGGGCCGATGGGGCTTTGGTGCGAGCTGGGGAACTCGTTGAGGAACGGCTGCGGTCGGGGGGTATCCCCCTTCTCGACGAGGATGGGGATGTCCGGGTGCAGGCCCGCGAGTCCCTGGTTGGCCTAGATGGGAGGGGGACCGTCGTCCGGCAGCAAACCCGGTGGTTCTGGCGCACTCCCCTTAACGGCCAGAAGCTGTGGCGTATCCGCACCCGAACGGGGCGGGAGGTCGTCGTCTCGCCTGTCCATCCCTTCCTCACACCAACGGGGTGGCGGCAGGCCGTCGAGCTCCAGGCAGGCGATCGGGTAGCGATTCCCCGCCGCATCAGGGTCGAGGGGGAGAGCCAGCCCCTGCCGCGCCTGGATGCCGTGGACCTGGAGACCATTCCTTGCCGTAATAAGCACTGGATCCGCGTTCCCGAGCGCACTTCGCCGGACTTCTGGCGGTGGATGGGCTACCTGATCGCTGAAGGTTGGGTTCAGCCGATGCGCACGACCTGCCGGATCTGGTGGACGAACGGAGACCCCAGGATTCGGGAGGAGTTCTTCCGGCTCACCGAATCCCTCTTCGGACTCCGTCTGACCTGTCGTCCAGGCAGCAATGACTGCTACGTGGACAGCGTCCAATTGGGTGAGTTGCTGGAGAAGCTGGGACTGCCCGTCCCCTTGGATGCCGGGAGCAAGCGGGTTCCTCCGCTCCTGTTCCGGTGTCCCGACGAGGAGATCGCCGCTTTCCTCAGCGCATACCTGGATGGAAATGAGACGGTCGGGGAGAAAGACGGGCTTCACGCCACGACGAAGAGCGAGCGGCTGTCCAGGGAGCTCCAGTATCTTCTGACACGCCTTGGGGTCGTGGCCTTTCGCCGCGAGTACTGGGCGCGGGCGACCAATGCCGATGGTCCTCGGCGACGCTATTTCCAACTCTCGGTCTACGGGGACGATCTGGTCACCCTGGCGGGATGGCTCGACCTGCATAGCGAGCAGAAGAGACGACGCTTGGAAGCCCTGGTCGCCCGCCGCAGACAGGGGAAACAGCCTAGCGGTGAGGGGATCGCTTGGGATCATATCGTGGCCGTCGAAGAGGTGGAGCCGGACACAGAATACCTGTATGACTTCACGATGGATGGAGCACCCAACTTCATCGGCAACGGCCTTTTCCTCCACAACACCCACGTCTTCACCACGATCACGGGAGCGATGAAGAACGCCTTCGGGGGGCTCCTCCACCGCAACCGCCACTGGACCCACGCCGTCATCCACGAGACGCTGGTGGACCTGTTGATGATCTCCCAAGACATCCACCCCGGCATCTTCGCCGTGATGGATGGCACCTTTGCCGGCGACGGCCCCGGCCCCCGGGCGATGCGCTGGCACGAGAAGGACATCATCCTGGCCTCGGCGGACTGGGTGGCCATTGATGCCATCTCCGCCCACCTGCAGGGCTTCGACCCGCTGAGCATCCCCTTCATCCGCATCGCCCACGAGATGGGGCTGGGGGTGGGCGACCCCCGCGAGATCGAGATCGTGGGCGAGGACCCCGACTGGGTGATGGCCCAGAACTGGCACTTCGTCCAGGAGGACACCTTCGCCAGTCGGGGGCAGAAGATGATCTACCACGGGCCGCTGAAGCCCCTGGAGAAGCCGCTGCTCCAATCCCCGTTGGTCCCCTGGTCCTACTTCGCCAGCAACTTCTACCACAACGTCTACTGGTACCCCTTCGTCGGGCGCAAGCGGGTGGAGGCCGCCTTGCAGACCAAGTGGGGCCAACTCTTCAAAGCTTACGGCGATGGGCAGGTGGTGATGCCGGGCATGGAGCCCAAGACGGTGCTCCAGGCCGTCGGCGGCCTGACCGTCCTGGGTGGCCTTGTGACCTTGGGAGCCATACTGCGTTATAAAGGGTTCAGGGCCAAGAGAAGGTCCACTTCATAAAACTGCTGTCAACGGATTCGGGGAGCGGATTGAACGGAGAGGGGCGGTCTCCCATCCGCTCCATCCGTTCCCCAATCCGCTGACCGCTATCCGCTCCAAAACTGACTGCCGCCAACGGATTCGTGGGGGCTCTTGGAGAACGCCCTGATGGGGCGAGGAGGTGGCGCATGAGGGCGTACCGACTGACCGACCGGGAGGAGGCGGCGCGAGCCTATCCTTGCGCGACGGAAAGCCCGCCTCCCTTTTGGGCCGAAGGGCTCTCCCTCTCCAGGGCCTGGTTCGCCGACAGCCTGGGGCACTACGTGGAGGGCTTTCACCTGGAGGATGACGCCGGCCAGGTGATCGGACACATCTACTGGGCCCCCTCCGAGAGGGCATTGGTGCCCTATCGGATCGAGGACCGGGTGGCCGTCATCTACTGCGAGTGGGTCCAACGCCCCCATCAGGGGCGAGGAGGCATGCGGATGCTCTTCGACGCCTTCGTGGATTTCCTGCGCTCGGAGGGGTACAAGGGCATCCTGGTGGCCGGCACGGAGATCGAGGGCTACATGCACCATCGCCATTTCGCCAGGCGCGGCTTCCGGGTCATCCGTGAGGAAGGGCCGGGCAAGCTGATGTACCTGCCCCTCGGCCAGGAGACGATCCAGGTCGAGCCCCTCACCCCCCGGATCGCCCGCGAGGAGGTGGCGCCGGTCGAAGTGCTCGTCATCGGCTCCCATTTCTGTCCGGTGGGCGCATCGGCGGTGCTGGCCCTGCGGCGGGTGGCCGACGAGCTTGGCGGGAAGGTGGCGCTGAAGGAGGTGCCGGCGAGCATGGAGACGCTGGCCCGCTACGGCGTGGCCGATGGGATCTTCGTCAACGGCGAGCCCCGCTTCTTCGGCCCGGTGACCGAGGAGCAGGTCCGCCGGGCCCTCCAGGAGGCGGTGGCCGGATCGTAAAGCCCATCGGTTCCCACCGCTGAGCCAGGGGCCAAGATTCCTTAAAATTCCGCGAAAACCCCTTCTGCCCCCCTGTCTTTCGGTTTCCGACAGCCCCGTTTGGTGGTATAATCGCCAGCGGGGCTTTTCCGTGCCCCTGCGCCGTCCCCTTCGGAGCGGCGGCGCACCCCACCGACCATTGACTCGTGGACTCGCCACCCCGTGAACCTGTCGCCCCCTCTGTCTGGGGGGCGTCCGCCTGCTGCCCGTCACGGAGGCATCCATGTCCTTCGTCCATCTGCACGTGCATAGCGAGTACTCGCTGCTGGATGGTCTCAGCCGTCTGCCCCAACTGGTGGCCCGGGCCAAAGAGATGGGCATGCCGGCCATCGCCCTCACCGACCACGGCACGATGTACGGCACCATCGAGTTCTACCGGGCGGCCAAGAAGGCCGGTCTCAAGCCCATCATCGGCATCGAAGCCTACCTGACCGACCGGCGGATGCAGGACCGGGACCCCCAGGAGAACCGCTATCACCTCCTCTTGCTGGCGGAGAACCAGACGGGCTACCAGAACCTGCTGAAGATCGCCAGCGCTGCTCAGTTGGAGGGCTTCTACTACAAACCCCGCATTGACCACGACTTCCTGGCCGCCCACAGCGAAGGGCTCATCTGCACCACCGGCTGCATGGCCTCCGAGGTCCCCCGCCTCATCGCCCAGGGCAAGGAGGAGGAGGCCCGCCGCCGCCTCGACTGGTACCTGGAGGTCTTTGGGCGCGAGCGCTTCTTCTTCGAGCTCCAGCACCACGAGATCTCTGAACTCCATCAACTGAACCGCACGCTCTTGAGCTGGGGGCCTCACTACAACGTCGGCTTCGTCGCCGCCAACGACGTCCACTACGTCAATCCGGAGGATGCCGGCCCCCACGACATCCTCCTGGCCATCCAGACGGGGAAGGTGCTGGCCGACCCCGACCGGATGCGGATGAGCGATCCCAGCTACTACCTGCGCAGCCCCCAGGAGATGGCGGAGCTCTTCGCCGAGGTGCCCGAGGCGCTGCACAACACCCTCCTCATCGCCGAGCGGTGCCAGGTGGACTTGGAGCCCAAGGGCTACCACCTGCCCCCCTTCCAGGTTCCCCCCGGCTACGACGCCCAGAGCTACCTGCGCCATCTCTGCGAGCGGGGGCTGCGGGAGCGGTATGGCGATCGGGCCGACGCCCCCGAGGTCCGCAGCCGCTTGGAGCACGAGTTGAAGATCATCCACCAGATGGGATTCGATACCTACTTCCTCATCGTGTGGGACCTCTGCCAGGCGGCGCAGGAGCGAGGCATCTGGTGGAATGCCCGGGGGTCGGCGGCCGGCTCCATCGTCGCCTACAGCTTGGGGATCACGATGGTGGACCCCCTGGCCAACAACCTCATCTTCGAGCGCTTCCTGAACCCGGGCCGCGTCTCGATGCCCGACATTGACCTGGACTATCCCGACGACCGGCGGCACGAACTGATCGAGTACACCGTCCAGAAGTACGGCGAGGAGCGGGTAGCCCAGATCATCACTTTTGGGACGATGGGAGCCCGGGCGGCGGTGCGGGATGTGGGCCGGGTGATGGACATCCCCCTGGCCGAGGTGGACCGGGTCGCTCGGCTGATCCCCGCCATCCCCGGCAAGCCCATCACCATCGCCCAGGCCCTGGAACAGGTGCCGGAGTTGAAGCAGCTCTACGAGAGCACCGACTACATCCGGGAGCTGCTGGACAACGCGATGAAGCTGGAGGGGGTGGCCCGCCACGCCAGCACCCACGCCGCCGGCGTCATCATCGCCGACCGCCCCTTGATCGAGTACTGCCCCCTCCACCGGCCTACCAAGGGGGACGATGAGAGCGGCATCGGCGTCGTCACCCAGTGGCCGATGGAGATCCTGGAGTCCATCGGCCTGCTCAAGGTGGACTTCCTGGGGCTGAGCACGCTGACGGTGATGCGCAAGGCGACGGAGCTGATCCAGGAGCGCCACGGCGTCGCGTTGAACCTGCAGAACATCCCCCTGGAGGACCCCAAAGCCTTCCAGTTGCTCTCCAGCGGGGACGTGCTGGGCGTCTTCCAAGTGGAGGGGGCCGGCTTCCGCCGGGTCCTGATGGAGATGAAGCCCTCCCGCTACGAGCACATCGTCGCCGTCCTGGCCCTCTATCGGCCCGGCCCGATGGAGTACATCCCCACCTACATCCGGCGGATGCGGGGGAAGGAGCCGGTCACCTACCGCCACCCCTGGCTGGAACCCATCCTCAAGGAAACCTACGGCATCATCGTCTTCCAGGAGCAGATCATCCAGATCGCCACACGGCTGGCCGGCTACGAGCCGGGCGAGGCGGACATGATCCGCAAGGCGGTGGGGAAGAAGAAGAAAGAGGCCCTCCTGGCCCACCGCACCAAGTTCGTCCAGGGCTGCGAGGCCAACGGCATCCCCCGCGAGACCGCCGAGGCGATCTTCGACGACATCGAGTTCTTCGCCCGCTACGGGTTCAACAAGTGCCTGCCAGGGGACGTGGAGGTCGTGGACGCCGCCACCGGTCGCCTGGTCAAGATCGAGGCCCTCTACCGGGGGGCGGCCTCGATCCGAGAGACGGTGACCTGTGACCTCGATGGGCTGGCCCTCCGCACCGCCCCGGTGACGGCGGTGATGGACAACGGGGTCCGTCCCGTCTTCCGTCTGGTCACGGCCCTGGGGCACGAGATCGAAGCCACGGCCAACCATCCCTTTTACACGTTCGAGGGCTGGCGGCGTCTGGACGAGTTGCAGCCCGGTGACCGCATCGCAGTGCCCCGTCGCCTGCCCATCGAGGGGTCTCAGGAGTGGCCTGAGCACCGGGTGATCGTGCTGGGACACCTGCTGGCCGAAGGCGACCTCTGCCACCCCGGCTTGGTCTCCTACCATACCCGCGATGAAACCTGCCTGGCGGACTACCTTCGGGCCGTCGAGCAGTTTGACAACGTGGCCTGCACGGTGCGCCGGCACCGATCCACCTACTCGGTCTACGCCCGAGGCCTCCGCCAAGACGAGGAACCCGGCGTCGCCCAGTGGGTCAAGGCCCTAGGCCTGGAAGGAAAGAAGGCCCATCAGAAGGCGATCCCTCCCGAGGTCTTCACCCTGACCAACTGCCAGGTCGCGCTCCTGCTCAGCCGCCTCTGGGCGAGCGGTGGTTACCTGGGAGCCCGGCGGGGGGCCTGGCGTGCCTACTACGTCACGGCCTCGGAGCGCCTGGCCCGGCAGCTTCAACACCTCCTGCTGCGCCTGGGCATTGTGAGCTGCTTGAGGAAAGGGGGGTTCCCTTATCGAGATGGGCGGGTCGGCTACCAGGTGCACGTGATGGGGGAGGAGCACCTTCGGCGGTTCGTCACCGTCGTGGGACAACACTTCATCCGCCCCGAAGACCTCGAGGCACGGGAGCAGATTCTGACCCGATCGGCAGAGGTGAAGCGCAGCCGGGACACGGTACCGGCGGCCGTCCAAGGGCCGGTCGGAGCGGAGGGAGAGGCCCTTGGTGTCGCCTGGGGCCGGGTCCTCGCCGAGGCCGGGATAGCCTACCGGGAGCTCTCCCCCGTTGCCCCTTCCGCATCCAAGCGGGGGGTCTGGCGCGAGACGATAGGCCGGCCGGCCGACTCCTTCGACGGCGAGGAACGGCGCCGGTACGCTGAGAGCGACCTCTACTGGGACGAGGTCGTCTCCATCGAGTACGTGGGGGAGAAGCGCACCTACGACCTGACCGTTGCCGGCACCCACAACTTCATCGCCAACGACATCCTGGTTCACAACAGCCACGCCTGTGACTACGCCGTCATCACCTGCCAGACGGCCTACCTGAAGGCCCACTACCCGGTCGAGTACATCACCGCCTTGCTGACGGTGGAGCGGCACAACACGGAGAAGGTGGGGCTGATCATCGCCGAGGCCCGGCGGATGGGCATCGAGGTGCGCCCGCCCGACGTCAACTACAGCGACGTCAGCTTCACCATCGAGGAGACCGACGGCACCACGGCCATCCGTTTCGGGCTGGGGGCCATCAAGAACCTGGGTGAGGGGCCGGTCCGCCTGATCCTGGAAGCCCGCCGCAAGGGTGGCCCCTTCCGCGACCTGGAGGATTTCTGCCGCCGGGTGGACCTGCGCCAGGTCAACCGACGGGGGCTGGAGTGCCTCATCAAGGTGGGAGCGTTGGACAGCTTTGGCCGCCGCTCCCAGCTCCTGGCCGCGATGGACCGGATGATCGGCTTCAGCCGGCAGGTCCACGAGGCCCGGGAGGTCGGCCAGCTCACCTTCTTCGGCACGACGGCCGGCCTCTCCCTGGGCAGCGAAGCCTTCTTGGGGGCCCTCGACGAGATCCCCGAAGTGCCCCGCAAGGAGATGCTGGCCTGGGAGAAGGAGCTGATCGGCACCTATGTCTCCACCCACCCGATGCAATCGGTCCTGGACCGGCTGAGCCATCTGACCATCGTCCCCAGCAGCCACCTCCGGGATATGGCGGGGCAGAAGGTGGTCGTGGCCGGCGTCGTGATCTATGTGCGTCCCCACATCACCCGCAAGGGGGACGCCATGGCCTTCGTGGCTCTGGAGGACCCCTTCGGCACGATGGAGGTCACCGTCTTCCCCCGCCTCTGGAAGCAGGTCCAGGACCTGGTCGTGCCCGAAAAGGTCCTCGTCGTCTGGGGCCGGGTGGATGGCGAGAGCCGGGAGCCTCGCCTCATCGCCGACCGGATTCGGGACCAGGTGACCGTGCCGGGGCCGGCC